>JALFIX010000180.1 GCA_022775105.1 Prevotella sp.
AAATGTACGCATTTTCCCCGAAATGGCAAAATATTTTAGCAAACTTTAAAGAAATAGCCCTATAGTAGTAACTATTCAACTGGTATAATTTTAAACACAAAGACACTAAGAAACAAAGCATTTTTCGCTTACAGAAGATACTATGAGCAGCAAAGCTGCTTACAAAGTCCACAAAGTTTTCCCCCACTGCAAGTCTTTGTGGCGACTTTTAGGTCGCTTGTTGTCTTTGTATCTAAAAAAAACTTCGTTTCTTGGTGTCTTTGTGTTCAAATAAATAGGATTAGCAGAATAATATGATATCTCCAAATAATTGAGGGAAAACCTTACCCCATCCTTTCTATCTTACAAGTGTGCAGCTTCGTCTCCTTGTCATAATTTATCCCCACGAGCAGTATCTCGCCAGTGTATTCAGCTAATTTTGCGGGATATTCCTTGCGCTTTATCTGGTCTCATGTCAATAATGATGACATAATACTTGTTCAGATACTTCTCAAACGAATCGTCCTTTTCCGCAACCAATCCACGGAACAACTCACGCGAGTTGCATGACTTGTCATAATAAGCGCACAGCATCTTTGCCGCCATCGACTTGCCGAAGCGGCGGCAACGGGTCACGCAACTGTAGCGGCTCTCGGTGTTGAGAGTGGCATTAATTAACGGGATCAGTGACGTCTTGTCAACATATTCACTGTTCACGATATCACGAAACGCATTATTACCTTTATTTATATATCTGCCCATAATCTTTCGCGTTATCACAGGAGGGATAAGCCTGCAAATGCGTGCAAAGATACTATGCTTTTTCCTAACATCCAAACTTTTAATGTCCAATTTTGCATATTTGCGACTTTTTAACAGAATACTTATTTTGTGGTCTTTATCCGAGTCACAACACTTTTCAGTCCGTCGGAACTAGCTGAAAGGCTTATGGTGCCTGACTTTTGCCCACTCCTAACAACTACCAACAACTCGCCTTTCCATACCTTCCACTCCTTGGAGGTGAAGGGAGTGAGGTCGGTAATGTCGGCATTGCCGATTGCCTGTATCTCTCCGGAGCCCTTGATGGAAAAGCGGATGAGGTGGGAGGCATTGGGCACTCTCCTGCCCTCCTTGTCAACTACTTCTACCCGTACAAAAGACAAGTCCTGACCATCTGCCCTTAATGCTCTTTCCTGGGTTGTCATCTTGATTGCGTATGGTTTTCCCGACGTTGTAAGTAATGTCGTTTCACATTCCCTTCCATTGTCAACACCTACGGCTTTCAGTGTGCCTGACTTATATGGAACGGTGAACACTGCCTTGAACTCAGATGACCTGTTGGTCGGTTTCTCACCTATCAGCTGGTCGTTGAGATAGAGGCGAACACCAGGATAGCGCGAAAAGACAACAACGTCGATGTCGCGTCCTTCCCATCCCTCCCAGTTCCAACTCTCCCATGAGGGATGCACTGCCCATAGGCCTGCCGTGATTTTTCCCTTACCGTTCCAGCCGTGAGGCTCGCGCACAGCCATATACAGGCGTTCGTCTCCTTGCCAAAGCATATTGCGATAATGCCCAATCGGCTTAAGACGACCCGTCAAGTCGATATCACCGCAATAGGCGGCATGCCATGGGAAGAGCGGACGTTCCCAATGCTCTCCCGGAGTGTCGCCCTCATACCAATAGCGTCCTATACCCGATTCTCCAAGATAGTCGATGGAAGTCCACACGAAATCACCAATAATATATTGATGGCCAGTAGCCATTGCCCAGTTACTGAAAGCGTCGCGCGGATATGACTCGGTCTGCATCATCACCCTCGACGGAATGCGCTTATGGTCATTCTCCGCCTTATGAATCAGATAGTTATAACCCGTGATATCCATCTCGGCAGCCAACGGGTCGTATATCTCCCAATCGTCATCCCATGAGGCGAGAGCCGATGTTAGATGCCCGAACCGCTATACCATCGGCAGTTCTTCTGCTTGGAGTTGTCAGCCTTCACAGTGATGTCATTCTTTCCCGTCTTCACCAATTCGGTTATGTCACACCAAAACGACGAGTAGCCGTAAGGATGTCCACCTGCCACCTTGCCGTTTACCCTCACCTCGGAGTCTTGATATACTCCCTCGAAATACAGCCAGAGTTTCTTGCCTTCGTAATCCTTAGTAAGATTCAGCACCTTATTATATATGCCAACCCCTGCAGGATAATATCCACCGTCATTGCCAGCGGGAGCGTCACGGTCGATAGCCATCCTCGCACTCCAGTCATGGGGCAAGCATACCGTCTGCTTGTCATTAAACACCCAGCCATTGTCAATCAGCTGCTTTCTCTTTACGTTGCCCCCCACCGACACATTAGCGACAAACGACAACAACAATGTAATGATAATAATTCTCTTGTAAAGCATAATATGATGAATAATCGTTTTAGGGCTACAAATATACGAAGAATAATCCAAATATCTCCAATAATATCACATTTATTTGATTATTTAACATATCTGAATATTTAGAGCACAAACACGATGTATTGTTTTGTTAAGGATGAGTGACAGAATGTTATTGCCAACTGTTTTTTTCGTTACTTATACAATATTTCAATCATCCGAAACATTAAAAATCATTTTTTGGTTTGGTTTTATGTTTAGAATTAATTATTGGTTTATGTTATAACATTCTTGGACATCACCATCAGCACAAAATTGATGTGATTTTATATAAAAAACATTAAATATCAGTCGATTGTTTGTTTATTGCGATAATAATTATTATCTTTGCAATAAAATTATTGAGCAATATGGCAAACAAGATGATAACAAATCCGTTTGTAGTCGGCAAATATTTGTCAGACGAGTATTTCTGTGACCGTATTGAGGAAACAGACTTCCTTGTAAAACAGATAGTCAACGGCAGAAATGTAGCCCTGATTTCCACAAGGAGAATGGGGAAAACGGAACTCATACACCACTGTATGAGACAGCCAGGCATTGCCGACAACTATATTTCGATATTTGTGGATATATACGCCACTACATCATTGGCGGAATTCGTTTATCAGCTCGGCAAGGCTGTTTATGAGAAACTCGCACCTAAATCAGATATATGGAAGCAGAGGTTCTTCAGTGTAGTCAGCTCGCTCCGTATGGGATTCAAGCTCGACCCTATGACTGGGGAGCCAGGGTTTGACATTGGACTTGGTGACATTAAAACTCCACAAACCACTCTTGACGAGATATTCAATTACCTTGAACAGGCAGAAAAACCCTGCATCGTCGCCATCGACGAATTTCAGCAGATAGGCAATTATGATGAGAAAAACACTGAGGCCATGCTGCGTACACTCATACAGAGATGCACCAACACCACATTCATCTTCGCAGGGAGCAAACGGCATGTTATGGCAAATATGTTCACCTCTCCATCAAAACCTTTTTATCAAAGTTCGATAACCATGGGTCTCAACCCTATTCCATTGGATACTTATTGCCAATTTGCCGTAAGGATGTTCAGACTTGGGGAAAGAAGCATCGACGAGGATGTTGTAAGGAGTGTTTATGAGGCCTATAATGGTTGCACATGGTTTATGCAGATGATGATGAACGAGCTGTTTGCATTGACCCCCATGGGAGAGAAATGCGTGATGGATATGTTGCCTCAGGCAAAGCGGGGCATAATCCTTAGTCAGGAGCAAACTTACAAGGAAACGCTCTCGCAAATGGCTCCTCGCCAGAAGATGCTTCTTCAGGCGATAGCGCGTGACAAGGAGGCAAGAAACATCACGAGCCAGGAATTCATCTCTCGCCATAGTCTGCCGTCGGCAAGTTCAGTGCAGTCGGCTGCCAAGGGACTACTTTCCTTAGACATGATCACCAAGGATGACAACGCTTATCGCATCTACGACTATTTCTTCTCTGAATGGTTGGCTAAAGTATATTAAGAGCTATGTTTTTTATAAAACAACATCTTATGCAAAATTGTTTGATTAACAATTTTCTCCTTAAAAAAGTGGCAATATATGCGATAGTGGTGCGGAGCGACTTCTTAACAAAATAATCTGAATAACATTCTGTTCCGCCTTGGATTATCACACTATGAGATACATCTTCGTGTGTGCAGTGGAGATGTCGTTGAGAAAGCCCTTGGCACAGAGCGAGGTGAGGTCCTTGCGGGCAGTGTAGTCGGTGGCACCGGTGTACATGCGATAGAGGGATATGGTGACAGGAATCTGCGATACCGGTTTATTGAGATTGTCGCTGTCCTTGAGTATCTGCGCCAAGAACACGCGCCACCTGGTGGTGGTGGTGGAAACTCTGCTGCCGTGGTCCTTCACCTGATGAATGCTCTGTCTCTCCACATTGCGCCTCACCCTCTTGGCGACATTAAATCTCACGCCCTTGAATTTCACGTCCTGAGTGCGCACGTCGTCAAAGTCCTTTGCTTCGGGCTTGTCGATTCCAAGACGCAGCGAGAATGTGCCAAGGCGGTCGAGACTCACTATATATCCCTCGGCAAGGCGGTCGGAGATGATGCGGAAGGCATCGTCGATAACACTTGGCGCGATTGAGCCATAGCGCTCGCGGAGCTTGTCGGCGAGGTCACCGGCGGTAAAAGGACGGGTATTCACTTGTTGGGGATAGATGTTGCCTGTTAACTGTGACTTTAGGAATTTTATATATATCATTGTATGTCTATTTTGTATTGTTAATAAATGAAAGTGTTTTTGATAGTTGCCTAGATATTGACGGATAGTTGGCGGATATTTGTTTGGTAGTTAGCAAAACTGGATTTGCCAACTACCAATGCGCCAACTACACTGCGAGGGACACCTTACGATACAAGCCGTTCTTTACCCTGGTCGCCACCCTGAATCTTGTCAGGAAACTGCCTATCATGTTCTCGGCAGTACGGCGTGGGATATTCCGGCTGGATGTGTATTCTATTACATCCTTGGTAGTGAATTCCTCACCCATTGCATCGAACACTGCACGCTGCACGTCACTCATGCCGCTCACACGGATGTCCTGTTGTGGCTCCTCATGTCGCAACAGCGTGGCATACACCATTGCAGTGTGGGCAACGAGTACGTTCACAAGTTCCATCGCCGTGTTGAAGTCGCGGTTGTCGCACTCCACTCTCTCCGCACTGCCCCACTCCACCGTCTCATCGCCCACAGAGCGCAACACGGTGAGAATCATTGCGATGCGGAAACACACGAGTCCGAGACGGCGCACACTTGCCACCATATCGTCGCCAATCTGGTTGGCCTGTTCCGACTGCAACTCCATGAAGAAGGCATTGAAGCGGCGTCTTTGAGTAGTTGTGAGACGGAACTTCACGGGACACGTCTTTCTCGACTTCATCAGATGATATACTGGAAGATACTGCTCGCCAAGTTTGCGGATGACATCGTCGATGACAACCTCATCATCACGGAACACGTCGTGCCACTCCACCCTGCGGTCAATCTTATAGAAGATGAAACGCGAGAAGAGTCCGTTTTCGGCATCCGGCACAAGGTTAACCACCTGATTGGGAGTGCCCGTGAGCATCACAGCCCATCGCGGTTCCTGGATATCCACGTGCTCATTGTCCTTGCGGCGGTTATACACTATCGGTTCGTGGTGGAAGGCGGCACGCAGTCCGGTGGAGTAGTCGCCATAGTCGCTGCGCATGGTGGTTGCCATCACGTCGCCCTCAGTCTCGAAGGTGAGACCCTCGCCACCATTGTCATTGAGAGCCTGATAGGTGGCGGTGGAAGACGAGTTGGCAGGGACGAACAGCGAGCGGAATGGTGGTTCCTGCGGTTGGTCGGCGGGGTTCGCCCTGCGTCCGAGAGCTTGATACTCTGCCATCTGAGCCTTATAGTCAGCCAACTCGCGAAGATTAGCCGCACGTATCTCCGCCTGTATCGGTTCGACAAACTTCATGCAGGCTGCAAGTCGTCCCTTCGACGATGCGGGCGGAGCCACTATGCAGCCATATAGCGGGGCATACACACGGCGGCGGTCATACACTCCGCATATCCCGGGCATGGCTCCCGAGGCGGCAACAATCATTCCGATTAACATCATGTCGGCCTCCTGCAGGTTGTCGCAACTCTCCACGAGTCGCTGCACTACAGGTGGCAGGTCGTCGTGGGAAACCTTGTCGAGGAAGGTGTCCATTTCCACCTGTTCCACCGTTTCCACCTGTTCCGCAACTTCCACCTGTTCCACCATCCTTGCGGAAACGTTCACACCGGCATCCTTTGCCATCTGGAACAGGGTTGCCACAGTGACTCCTCCGGGACGGTCGGAACTCTTGAGACAGGCATCATACTGTCGGTTACATTCAGCCTCATTATACTGAGGGTTCATCACACTCAAGCGGTGATACATCGCCCGTCCTGCCTCGCCCCTGCCGTCGGCTAGGGCAAACCCAAGACGAAGCCAATTGTCATAGCCCGCGGTGATGTCGCGTCCGTTGGCAATGATACGATCTACCACTGTTTCGACATCGATACCGACGCCAGCCCACAGTTGGGGGTTAAAATTACTCTTTGTAAATGACATAATATAATAAGGTGTTAGTTATTGTTTGACATATTGATATAGCATTCGGGATCGTGAGGCAGGAAGCAAGCCCTCGACTCATTGGCGCACTTGACATCGGTCTCAAGATGATAGCGCGACAAGAGATAGTTGCTCACTGAGTGGAACCACTCGCGATGGGGAGCCTCACGGGTGTCAATCTCCACAACCCACTTCACCCCGTCACCCGAAGGCGATGTGAAGAGCAGGCGGGTGGCAAGCAGCGAGTCGGCAATGAGCGTGCGCCTCAATGCCGCCACATCCTCCACATGGTCGAAGTCGAGGCAGAGCAACTGCGAGTGGCTCACCATGTCGGCATCGCTGCAGCGGTTGAACACTCCCGAGAAGGTGACATAGTCGAAGGCTCGCGACTTGTATTTCCTCGCCTCTGCGGCATCCTTGATTGAGCGCAGACGGAGCGTGCGTTGCTCCGCCTGTCCAATCGTTACATACTGATAGACATCCTCCAGACCCATGGTCCGCTCGGGTGTCTTGTTCCATACCGGGGAATGGAAAAAGCTGAAAACAGATTCATTCATAGCAGGTATAATTTTAAAAAGTTTAAACACAATAGTTCTTAGCCCCTTGCTTGCGCCAAGGAGTATCTTCCCTTACTTGTGAACCATTGGCCACCGTAGAGGGTAGGAACAAATAGAGGTTTTTTTATGATAATGATCGCTTTGGAACCCTTATTGTAGGAATTCCGCTGCAAAGGTACAAAACGAGAAATGGGGAATGCAATACCAAATTCCCCAGTTCCCCTGCTTTTCCCCTGCTTTACTACAGGTCAATCCCCTGTGTTACAGCTATGTCTATTCCTCATGATTATTGTACGACTTGATGATTTCCGAGTAGTCCTTCATAGGCCATAACTTCTCTTTTGCCGTTTTCGACACCTTGACTCCAACTTTTACCCTTGAGCCGAGGAGCCCAAGAATGCCATTGACTTCAGCACATGCTTCGGCATGGTCAGCCGCCCTGAGATAGAAATCCTCAGACAACATCTTTTGCACGGCCTTATAGTTGGAAATATGTAGTAGATTGGATATGAGAATTGCTGCCGCCGTCTTGTTATTGGTAATGTCAACACCTGCCCATCGCATAAATTGAATGAGTAACGACACTTGCAACTTCCGCTTGTAAAACCTATCATTATGCCCATCGTCGTTTTCCTTCATGGCTTCAGCATTCTCCCTGTCCGAGATTATCGCCTCCAGATCATCTATACGCTTTTTCAACTGTCGGATTTCCCCTTGAGCCTTGACATACATATCCTTGACGGTTTCTTCGGGCACATTCTCCAATCTCTTCAGCTCAGCCTCCGTCTCATCGTGTGGTGGCAATGCTGCTATCATACTGTTAAAACTGACTATATTATCCTTGGAAAATGGTATTTTCCTGATGTTGCTTGCCAAGGCCTTCAGGATATACTTGATATAGTCGCTCTCGTCGCGGAAACGATAGTAGAGTATCAAATACATCAACAGCGACGCATACCTATTGATAATGTCATATTGTTCTTTGTTGTTTATGAATGATATATCCACCTGAGAATAGTCGCAGATATGGTTCAACATCTCAAAGATTTTCTTTTTGGGATTATTATCATAAACAAGAACGGTCAACGGCTGCTTGACAAACAGAAAAACAAAATAACGCGTAAAGGACCTCATTATCTCCTCTCTCTTGGATTCCGGCATATCTTCCGCAAAAGCACAGCTGTCCGTCACACCACACAATTGTGGCAGCAGGATATCAAAAACACTGCCCACCTGTGTTTTCAGAATGACATTTTCATATATCATAATGTACTCATCTTTGGTGATTATGTCAAAATCATCAAACAATGCAGACATATCATCAAAATCAAGATATTTGTTCATGTCAAATTCCATATAATCAGCATTTTAGAATGTTATTATTGTATTGTCTTCATGCGTTTCCACCACCACCACCAATCTTGCGGAAGTTGCGGAACAGGTGGAAGCATTCTCGCGATTATTCAAGAAAAAATCACAGCCTAACAAAACAAGTCGTCCACCGTAACCTCCTTCTGCACTATCCCGCTATGCTTGCCACGGGCTATGCCGTAGGTGGTTATCATTGTAAGATGTACGGTATGCTTTGCCGGGAGGGTAGCCTTCAGGCACTCGATGCGGTGGCGCAACTTCTCCTCCTCGTCCTTGTCAATAGTGTATGTCGAACCGGCAAACTTCATCTCACAGAGATTTACTACATTGTCGGCACGAGATATGAGCAGGTCTATCTGACAACCGTCGCCCTTGTCATCACCTCGGACAGTCCATGAAGACAACGACGATTTTACTCCACCTATCTGCAGTGCTTGCCTTATCTTATCGATATGCTGCCAGCAAGTCTCCTCGAAGGCTATGCCACGCCATGAGTGCATGATGTCTGATGTCGCATTGTCGGTCATGAAACTTTGGTCTGCCTGATTGGCTTCAACATATTTCAACCAGAAGAGACAGAAGTTGTCTATCAGTTTGTATCTGAACTGGTTTGCTTTTTCGCCATATGGGATATATCTTATGACAAAATCGCTCTCCGACAGTGCCGTTAGTGTGTCCGAAAGTCCGCCACCAAAAGGGATGGATGTGCCCTTGGCTATCTCTTCGCGGGTGAAACCGCTATGTCTTGTGGCAAGCAGACGGACGATCTTGCGACAGTCCTCGGAATTGCTGAATATAGCATTGAACAGGCGGTTGAACTCGTCCTTGAGTTTCGGATTCCTGCCAAACAGTATGCGGTCGGCATTGCCTTCGAGGCTCAGTCCCTTGGTGAAATAGCTGAGATAATACGGGATTCCGCCGAATATCATATACGACTGCATTATGTCGTAGCGTGACATTTCGATGGATTGGTTAGTAAAATACTGCTCGCACTCGTGCAACGTGAACGGCATGAGCTTTATCTCGCAGGTCAGGCGTCCGTAAAGTCCTCCGCGGCTGCGGGATATATTGCCAAGAATCCACGACGTGGCACTGCCGCATATTATCAGCATGATATTGTCGCGCCCGCTGCACCACCCGTTCCAGAAACTCTCGAAGGCAGACAGGAAGCCCGAACGTGGAGTGTCCATCCATGGCAGCTCATCGAAGAACACCACCTGACGCTTGCCATCGTCAAGCATGTCGAGCAACTTCTCCAACTGGAAAAAAGCCTCCATCCACGACTTGGGACGTGTATAACCTTCAAGTCCATAGTTGAGAAGGGAATAATAAAAACTGTCCAACTGCGACTTCATCCTGTTGGCTGCACCTTGCATATCCACTGGCGACACGCCTGTATGCTGAAAGGCTATCCTGCCCTTGAATGTCTGCTTTACGAGGAAGGTCTTTCCCACGCGCCGCCTGCCATAGATGGCGACAAACTCGGAACGGTCACTGTCATAGTGGCGTTCCAACTCTTCAATCTCCTGTTTTCTTCCTACGATATTACTCATAATTGCTTATATTTTGCCACAAAAGTACAAAAAATATAGTTTGTGGCAAAATACAACCACACTTATTCTGCCATATACAATCATTTTTAACCAATTGTGGCAGATTTGGATACACAATTAACAAAGATTTGGAAACTAAAAAAATCCCGAACTGCCAAGCAATTCGGGATTGATGATATATAACGATGCGGACAATTATCCTTTTGAAACCCTTGAAAATGAGCAGAAACAGAGATAGCCCACACAGATGAGAAGGATGCAGATGCCGGCTGAGATGCTGTCGTATGTGTCGGTAGCCCAACCTATGAGCGGTGTGGCTGCTCCACCTCCTGCCACAGCCGTAATCATAAGGCCTGAGATGAGATTAGCCTTTTCGGGGCGCACCTGCACAGCCTGTGAGTAGATGATCGGGAAGATGCAAGAGCAAAGGAATCCCACTGCTCCGATAAGAGCAAGCGTCCACACCTCGGGCAGTCTGACCATGGCAAGCACAACAAACACCACTATGCAAGCGATGATATTCCAACGGAAATATGTTATGGCGGATATCTTTGTCATGAGGAATGCTCCGAGGAATGCGCCTAAGGTGCGGCAGATAAAGTATATCTGAGGTGCCACACCTGCATCAACAAGGCTCCAGCCATAGCGGCTCACCATAATCTTCGAACTGACAAAATTGGTGCCCACGTCGGTAGCCACTACAAAGAAGATACCAAGGAAGAGAATGAATATGCGCACGTCGCGCAGCAATCCGAAGGTGGAACCCACAGTGACATTGCTATGCTCCTGCTCCTCGCGCTCTATCGGCGACACCCACAACCATAAGGCTGAAAGCAAGGTGATGACACCAAGTACTGGGAATACGAGACACCAGTCATTGTTGCTGCCACTGCCAAAGACGTTGATGGCAAAAAGGATGATGAACGGACCGCTGAACGAGGACAGGGCCTTGACCACCTGTCCGGATGTTACGGCGGAGGTCATCTGACGGTCATTGGTGATGATATTCTTCAGAAGCGAGTTCTGCGACACCTGCAGTATGGCATTGCCTATACCGAGCATGGCATATCCCGCAAGACATGCCCACGACGACTGCATGAGCGGTATGAACATACCCACAATGGTAACTCCCATACCCACGAGGACGGTGTTCTTGCGTCCCCAACGATTCATCTTGATGCCTACGGGCACACTAAAGAACAGGAACCACACGAACACCATCGACGGAAGGAAGCCCGCCATGGTGTGGCTCCATCCGAATGCCTCACGTGCATACTCCGACGATATGCCTACGATGTCACAAAATCCCTGTATAAAGAAGCTGAGCAACACAGCTCCCACTGCAATATTACTTTTATTCTTCATCTTTCAATCTTTCAATTTTTCAATCTTTCAATTTTTCAATCCCCTCAATGTAGTAATAATCCGCATAAATAATACTTGTGTCAATCTCGCTTCCGGCGGGATGATGACCTGTGGAATGTAGCAGGAATGACGAGTTCTTATCCTGAGAGAGATAACGGTCGGTACTCAGTTGGGCGAGCATCTTTATAGCCATCTCACGATAATATTTGCCATGTACTCCACCTATGAAATCACCTAAGTCGAGCAATGCCGACGCCACCACGCAGGCTGCCGACGCATCCTTCGGGGCATCAGGACGCAGGTCGTCCATATCCCATCGGGGGATGAGGTCGTCACTCGTCTCTTGCAGTCTTTTCAGATATATGTCGGTCACTTTTTGGGCGAAGGCAAGGAACAGAGGGTCGCGGGTGTATTTATACACCATGGTATATCCATAGATAGCCCACGACTGTCCACGTGCCCACATCGAGTAGTCGGCATAGCCCTGATGAGTCTGCCCACGCAGGAAATCGCCCGTAAGAGTGTCATATACAGCCACATGATAGCACGACCCGTCGGGACGGAAATGATGCTTCATGGTAGTGACGGCATGACTCACCGCAATGTCGTGAAGCAAGCGGCTGCCTCCATTGCGCGAAGCCCAAAAGAGCAGTTCGAGGTTTATCATGTTGTCCATGATGGTGTTATGACCTCCATAGTCCTTCACGTGGCGGGGCCAAGACAAGATTGTCCCCACCTTGGGATTATATAATGTGGCGAGCGAATCGGCAGCGGCGAGTGCAGTGCGGCGGTAATGCTGGGGAGCCTTGTCGCCCAATGCCTCGATGCCCTTGAGCCACGAGTTGATGGTGATAAAACCAAGGTCGTGGTCGTATGCCTGACGAGTTGCCACAAAGTCCAATGCCTTGGTGTATCCCTCTGCAGCCTGGCGAATCTCCCCGTCGCCCGATGCCTTGTATGCCATCCACAGCACTCCTGGCCAGAATCCCGAGCACCATTCCTCGGGCTTGGCCTTGCGGCAGTTCCACGTCTTGCCGTCGAGGATATTACGCGGCATCATGGTGTAGTCATACTTACCCTCGCCATCACGCAGTTGCGAGAGTGCGGTCCTTACCTTCCCCACGCAGTATTCCATCTGACTGTCGGCAGAGAAGGTCTCTTGTTTTTTCTTTGTTGCGGCATAGGACGAGGCGGAAACAAATGCCGCCATCACGAATGCCATAGTCCTTATACTTCTCATATATACATGTTATTTTTCCAATATTTCTTTCTAATAATACGAATAACTTTGGGAAAATACTTATATAGAATGTAAGTTTTACAATTATGTTCACCTTTTCTTCAAATACACCGCATAGCGGCAGTGGTGAAGGTTGTATAACGGCTCCAACTTCGTGCCATCGGCATTTTCGAAATGCAAGGGAGCGGTTTGGCGGAAGTCCTTCACGCTGTTATACTCCACATCCTTATGCTTGCCATAGTCGAAGGTGTAGTAGTCGTTGTATTTCTTGGGATCGCTGAATGGATGTGCCACGGGGGCGAGACGGGCACCGAGAACAACAGGTCCGTATTTCAGGGCTACAAGCGAGGGATTGTCCTTAGTAGGCTCTTCGGTGAGGGTCATTCCAAACTCCAACGTCACCTTGTCGCCTTGCTTCCAGTTGCGGCTCACCACGGCATATCCATCGCTGCCCACCTTTGCCTTCTTGCCGTTCACCTTCATATATGTTGCCCAATATGGACAACGGATTTTCATGTCGAAACGGCGCGATGCTCCACTCACGATGATTGTCACCTTGCCGTCTTCGGGAAAGCGTGTGGATAGTCTCACATTGGTATCTCCCCACGTCAGTTCGGAGGGAATGAAGAGATTGACATACAAGGCATTGTCCGAATGGAAATAGATGGATGACTGATAGCGCGAATGACACTCGAAACCCGAACCCACGCAACACCAGTAGCTCGAATCTCTTGTACTATATAAACGATATCCGCCTGTCATCAGCGGAGTGAAATAGCACACCATCGACGACTCCGGGTCTTGCTGACCGAGGATATGATTATACAAGGCACGCTCATAATAGTCGGCTACAGAAGAGCGCGGATTCCATGAGAAGAGATGGTCTGAGAGTTTCATGAGGTTATACGAGCAGCAGTTCTCGCCGTCATATCCCGTCAGGTGCTTGCTCTGAGTCTCAGGCTTGAAGAGATGTTCATTGTCGCTCACCTCTCCCGTCACGAAGGCATGGTCTTCGGTGAGTGTGGAAAATAGCAGTTCGGCAGCATGCCTGCTGTCCTCATTGCCAAACAACTCGTAGTTGCGGCACTCACCGAGCAGTTTGGGTATAAAGGTATTGGCATGATTAGTGCCTAAGTCCTTATTGCCTGCCTTCAGTGGATCCACCTTATCATTATGATAGAAGAACCGCGCCACATTGAGGTATCTCTCGTCCTTGGTGATGGCATAGAGGTTATACATCGCCTCGTTGAATCCTCCAAACTCATTGCGTATCATGCGTCGGCGGGTGGCATCGTCGAGGGGTGTCAGCTTGTTGTAAGCCCACAGTCCCATGCCCTTTGCCACCTCGAGTGCCGTGGCATTGCCGCAAAGAGTGTATTGGTCGATGAGTCCCTGCACAATCTTATGTAGGGTATAGAACGGTGCCCACACCGACTTGCCCTGGATGTTGCGGTCGATGAGTCCCTCGCCGAAAGCCGAGAGATACCCGGTGCCATACTGGCGCTGCACCTCAGCCAATCCCTGCACCAAGGAATCCGCCTTGGCCTTCATCTGCAGGTTTGCCATTGCCGAAAGCAGATGACCCGTGATATGCCCGCGCAGGTCGCAGTCGAGAGACTCCCATCCGCCGGGTTTCTTCACCGTCATGTATCCTCCCTCCTTGGAAGTGAACACACCGGCAGTGTTACGGAAACTGTGAAGCAGCCGGTTGACGTCAATGGATGCAATCCAAGCCGAGTCGCGCTTCATATTCTCTTGAAAACGAGACGGCAGCAGCTTCACCTCGTCGAGGCGAAACTGACTGCACGTCTGGGCCAGCCCCACCAATGAGAGAGAGGCAAAAGCCATGGAAAAAACTATTCTTCTGCAATTCATAAACAAATATGTTATTTTAAGGTAATACGTTTTTGCGTGCAGGTTTACTTGTATTAATTTAAATTTCCACCACGTAAATCACTTTATCCTTTCGTATTATCAACAAACAATTATTCATCTTTTAAAAATTAAAATATTATGAAGAAAGTATTTACACTTATCGCCATGGCTCTCGTGACAATGGGAGTATGGGCAGAGACAAAGACAGTAAGCCCTGCGGCTGAAATGGCATTCCGCACGGCAGGAACAGAGAAAGACGTGGAGACTGTTCCGACGAAATGGCAGTCGGGATTCCCGAAGTCCGACCAGGCTACCATCGAGTGTACCTATTCACAGAGAATGTGGGCACAGCAGATGTTTGATGTCACCGACCTCAACTTCGACGAGGCTACCAAGGTATCGCTCAACTTCACCATGGCAGCCAAGGCAAACTACCGCCTCGGCGCATGGATTTATCCCAACGCCGATTGGACTGAGGAGAGCGAGCAGACATGGACTGACGGTGTTTGTCCTATCGTCGAGAATTTCAAGGCTGCCATCGGCACTTATCCCAGCTTTATTGCCGAGAGCAACACATGGCTCGCACGCTATGAGGGAAGTACCAGCGGCAACACCACTCAGAACATCGACTTCACAAGCGAGGCACAGCTCAAGGCATTGAAGGATGCCGTGGTGGAGAAGAACGGAAGGAAGTATATCAGCTTCATCATCACATTCTCGGAGCCAAAGGCAAGCTGGAGCAAGGACCGCGCACCGAAGTTCTACGGTATGGGCAATGAGACAGAGGCAAACCGTCCCTATATGACAGTTGACCAGCCTGAGGCTGTAGCAGCAATAGACTACTGGACACTGACCGACTCATGGAAGTCAACACGCAAGGACGGAGCCGTAGAGGTGAGCGGCAACGAGCTGAACATCACATCGGGTTCTGACAATGCAAAGCGTGGCGACATCAAGAACAGGGCTGAGTCATTCCGCCTCGACGGCAACAAGGTCGTATTCTTTGAGGTGAGCTGCACCGCCGATGGCATCACGACAAATGCCGGCGACCGCAAGATAGGATTCACCATTCCTCTTGAGGGCACCAACTATGTGGTAGAACAGTATCTGTATAAGGGAGCTGAGACTATTGCCAACGGTCGCGAGCTTATCTACTTCGACCTTGCCAACATCGAGCAGTATGGCAAGGCAAAGACTCCGGTGATATACATCACGTCGGACGCCAAGTTCGACGAGGCTCAGAAAACAGCTCTTGGCGAGAAGATAGCCGCTGCCGCAAGCATCACTCTCTCGAATGTGGGATTCACGCTCATCGGCACTGATGCCACCAACTTCACCATCCACAAGATGGGTACTGCCAAGGACGTAGAAACCATGATGAACGAATATGGCATCTCAACCGGCATCGACAATGCCAAGGTGAACGCATCTGCAACCGACATTGCGGAATACAACCTCGCAGGTATGCGCTCTGCCAACGGCAAGGGCATCGTCATCAGGAATGGAAAGAAATACATGAAGTAACAGGGTTTAATCCCTTTACAAAACAAACTACTTGGAACTATCCGCCGGGCTTCGCAAGAAACCCGGCGGATTTATATTAATAAAAACTCGACGTGCCCCATAGTGATTTTGCCCTCTCGCGCGTATTATATATAAGATTATTGCTGTCCGATAAAAATCGGATTTGATTAATATTCGTTTGAAAATGCCCTTAAACAGGCAAATTAATATTTCGTTTCAAAAAGTAACCTCTACTGATCATCAAAAAGGTTCAATTGTCGTATATTCTGACTCTTGT
>JALFIX010000243.1 GCA_022775105.1 Prevotella sp.
TGCTGAGCATCTTCCTCATGGCGTTCACCCTCACCCTCGTGTCTTTCTCATGCACAGGTCCTATCATCGGATTCCTGCTCGTGGCGGTAAGCACCCAGGGCAGCATCCTCGCGCCCACCATCGGTATGCTGGGCTTTGCCATCGCACTTGCCATCCCGTTCACCCTCTTCGCCATGTTCCCGAGCCTGCTCAAGTCAGCTCCCAAGTCAGGCGGTTGGATGAATGTGGTGAAGGTAGTGTTAGGATTCATCGAGCTTGCCTTCGCGTTGAAGTTCCTGTCGGTGGCCGACCTTGCCTACGGTTGGCATATCCTCGATCGCGAGACCTTCCTCGCGCTGTGGATTGTCATCTTCGGTCTTCTCGGCATTTATCTCCTCGGTTGGCTTAAGTTCCCGCATGACGACGAGGGCAACCGCACCAATGTGCCACAATTCTTCCTGGCAATGATTTCACTTGCCTTCGCTATCTATATGATTCCCGGATTGTGGGGTGCACCATTGAAGGCCATCAGTGCATTCGCACCTCCAATGAACACCCAGGACTTCAATCTCTACAAGGCATCCGTGGAAGCCAAATACCATGATTATGAGGCAGGTATGGCTGCCGCAAAAGCTGAAGGCAAACCAGTTATGATTGACTTCACCGGCTTCGGTTGTGTCAACTGCCGCAAGATGGAAGCTGCCGTTTGGACAGACCCGAAGGTTGCTGACATGCTCAACGAGAAGTATGTGCTCATCTCTCTGTATGTTGACGACAAGACACCGCTCCCAGAACCTATTACAGTGACTGAGAACGGTCAGCAGCGCACCCTGCGCACTGTAGGCGACAAGTGGAGTTATCTGCAGAGAGTGAAGTTCGGAGCCAACACCCAGCCGTTCTATGTATTGATAGACAACGAGGGCAAGCCCCTCGCCGGTTCCCGCTCGTATGACGAGGACATCAATGCCTATATCGACTATCTGCAGTTGGGTATTGACAATTACAAGAAATAAAAAAACTTGGACAATAAAATGTTAGATAAGGAAACGAGAGAGAGAATCATTTCTCTGATACACAAGGAAGTAGTGCCTGCCATCGGTTGTACTGAACCGATGGCGGTAGCTCTTGCCGTGGCAAGGGCTAAGGAGGCACTCGGAACAATGCCCGAAAGAATCGAAGTCTTGCTTTCCGCCAATATATTGAAAAACGCCATGGGAGTGGGCATTCCAGGCACTGGTATGATAGGACTCCCCATTGCCGTGGCTTTAGGAGCATGCATCGGCCGTTCGGAATATCAGTTGGAAGTATTGCGCGACCTCACTCCTGCCACCCTTGCCGAGGGCAAAAAATACATGCAGGAGCACGACATCAACATAAAACTCAAGGATGGCATCACCGAGAAGCTCTACATTGAAGTCACCTGCTATGCAGCAGCCCCCTCCACCCCAGATGCCCCCTCCGCTCCCCTCCATTCAAAGGCCATCATCTCCGGCAGCCACACCCGTTTCATCTACATAGAAAACGCCGGCGGCGAGGTGAAAATAGACCTCACCTCTCCCCAAAAAGTGGAATCAGCCAGCAGCCACCGTTCTCGCGAGTTTTGCTCGCGAGCCCCCCTCTCCCCACAAAAAGAAGACGAAGACATCCGGCTCAACCTAAAGATAGTGCATGACTTCGCCACCGAGGCCCCATTGGAAGAAATCCGCTTCATCCTCCAAACCAAGGAATACAACATGAAGGCCGCCCACGATGCCATCCTCGGCAACTACGGTCACAACCTCGGCAAAACCATCGACCGTCCACTAGCCAAAGGCATCTTCGGCAACAGCATATTCTCGCATATCATCGCCAAGACTGCCTCTGCCTGCGACGCCCGTATGGGAGGAGCTATGATTCCGGTGATGAGCAACAGCGGCAGCGGCAACCAGGGCATCTGTGCCACAAATCCCGTTGTGGTGTATGCCATCGAAAACGAAAACACTGAGGAAGAACTGATAAGGGCATTGACCCTCAGCCACTTGACTGCCATATACATCAAGCAGAGCCTCGGCAAGCTCTCCGCTCTCTGCGGATGCGTGGTGGCAAGCATCGGCAGCAGTTGCGGTATCACCTACCTTATGGGAGGCGATTACCAGCGCATCTGCCATTCGGTGAAGAACATGATTGCCAACCTCACCGGCATGATATGCGACGGCGCCAAACCCAGTTGTGCCTTGAAGATTTCGTCGGGTGTCTCAACCGCCATCCTTTCAGCACTGCTCTCAATGGAGGGCAAGAGCGTGACAAGCGCGGAGGGCATCATCGACGACGATGTTGACAAGAGCATCCACAACCTCACAAGCATTGGTGCCGATGCCATGAGAGCCACCGACGACATGGTGCTGAATATCATGACCCACAAGGGATGCTGAACAATCATCACTCAGAAAATATGCCGAACAGAATAGAAATCAAGGACTTGTGCATCGGCTACGGTGCAAAGCCGAAGAATGTCAAGACGATAGCCAACAACCTCAATGGTTGCCTGTGTGAGGGACAACTCACCTGCCTGCTTGGAGCCAACGGTGTGGGAAAATCCACACTGCTTAAAACCTTGTCGGGATTCCTGCCGAAACTGGAGGGCAATATTCTCATTGCCGACAAGGACATCACGGAATACTCAGACAAGCAGTTGGCAAGGCTCATCGGTGTGGTGCTGACCTCAAAACCCGACATACAGAATATGTCGGCAAGGGAGATGGTTGCCCTTGGGCGTTCGCCATACACAGGCTTCTGGGGTTCGCTCGGCGATGAGGACAACCGCATCGTTGACAAGGCCTTGGAGATGGTAGGCATATCCGAACTTGGCAAGCGAATGATCGACACCCTCAGCGACGGAGAGCGTCAGAAGATGATGATTGCCAAGGCTTTGGCACAACAAACACCGGTGATTTATCTCGACGAGCCCACCGCTTTCCTCGACTTTCCGAGCAAGGTGGAGATGATGCGATTGCTAAGGTCATTGGCAAGGGAAACGGGAAAAATCATTTTTCTATCCACGCATGATGTCAGCATGGCTCTGCAGATTGCCGACAACGTATGGCTTATGGAAAAACAGGGCGACAACAGCCGCACACTGACCATAGGCTCGCCTCACGCCCTCGCCGAAAACGGCACACTGCCAAGATTCATCGAGGGCGAAGGCATATTCTTCGACCGCACAACGCTCACTATCCGAATAGTATAAGAAAGATTATTCAACACTGGAGATTGTGACATCGTCAAACTCGTTGAGATATTCTATGAGTTTCTCATTGCGGTTGTCGCGCTTGACCTTCATCGAGAGGTTTGCCTCGAAAATCTCGCCATGACTCGTCTTGCGCTCCTTCAGTTCGTAGGACATTATCTCAATGCAATTGCGCCTGATTTCCTTTATCGCCTTCTTCACGCTCTCCTGCGAGGTGGCAGAAAACGACAGCATCACAACCGAGGTGCTGACACGCGGAATGATGACGCTAAGTATCTCAAGACCAATGAGCACCATAAGCGTGGTCATTACCGCGGCGATAAACATTCCCGTGCCGCAAGCCAAACCGATGGCAGCCGTAACCCACAGGCCAGCGGCAGTGGTAAGTCCACGAACCACATTCTTTTGGAAAATGATAGTGCCTGCACCCAAGAAACCTATGCCCGACACCACCTGCGCAGCCACTCGCGAGGAATCCTTCAACTCGAATCCGAAGCCAAACTGCGACACTATGCAGAAAAGCGCACTACCCAATGCCACAAGAAAATGAGTGCGGAATCCCGCATCCTTCGCACGGTATTCACGTTCTATACCAATAAGTCCGCCCAAAAGCATAGCCACGGCAAGACGTATGGTCATCTGTATTTCATTACCTGTAAAATCCATTATAAATGTTTTGATTGTCTATTTCTATTGTCTTTTCTCTCCCTTTAACTCCTCTTGACTCCCTTTTATCCCCTTTTCACAACCAACGCCACCGGCAGGCTCAGAAAGATGCCAATGGTGATGTTCATCGTCATGATGTTAAGAGCCGTCATTATCGGCGACGCGTCCGCAAACTCCTTCAATCCCTGCATCATCTGCTCGTATGTTATGCCATACACCTTCATCGCCTCCTTCATCTCATCGGAAGAAAGCAGCGACGTGTATTCGCGCATCAGATAACCACCGTCGATGAAGGCGAAATAGAGATACTGAACCAGCGCAAACAAAAGCGAGGCATAGAAAAACATCAGTGCATAATACAGCATGGAACGCTTGCCGGATATCTCGCCATCGCGGATATCGTCGCGGAACTTGGTCAGGCGTTTTGCTGCAAAGAACGGAC
>JALFIX010000009.1 GCA_022775105.1 Prevotella sp.
CAGCCTCCTTGCAGTAGAACTTGCTATAGTAGTCGTCGAGCTGGCGCTTCATGGTATAGTGAGGGGCAATCTGTGCGATAGAGTTCTTGATTACCTTCACCCAGCCTTCGCTGTAACCCTTCTCGTTCTTGTTGTAGAAGAGAGGAATGATCTCGTTCTCAAGCAGACCATAGATAGTGGCAGCGTCGAGCTGGTCCTGATAGCCCTGGTTCTGGTATGTGCGCTTCTCGGTGAGTGCCCATCCGGCACCCTCGCGATAGCCCTCAAGCCACCATCCGTCGAGCACTGAGAGGTTGACAACACCGTTCATCTCAGCCTTCTCACCTGATGTACCCGAAGCCTCAAGAGGACGTGTAGGAGTATTCATCCAGATGTCAACACCCGACACAAGACGGCGTGCGAGCATGAAGTCGTAGTCCTCAAGGAAGATAATCTTGCCAAGGAACTCAGGACGCTGGCTGATTTCGTAAATCTTCTTGATGAGTCCCTGACCTGCACCGTCGGCGGGGTGAGCCTTACCGGCGAAGAGGAACTTGACGGGACGCTCGGGATTGTTGACAATCTTGGAGAGACGGTCAAGGTCGGTGAACAGCAGGTGAGCGCGCTTGTAAGTGGCGAAGCGGCGGCAGAATCCTATGATAAGGGCGTTGCTGTCTATGCTCTCAAGCAGTGAAACCACACGTGAGGGGTCACCCTGGTTCTTGAGCCATGTCTCACGGAACTGGTCGCGGATATACTTCACGAGCTTCTCCTTCAGTCCCTTGCGTGTCTTCCAGATTTCCTCGTCATCCACATTATATATAGCCTCCCAAATGCTCTGGTTGCTCTGGTCGGACATAAAGTTCTTGTCGAAGTACTTGCCGTAGAGCTGCTTCCACTCAGTGGCTGCCCATGTGGGGAAGTGAACACCATTGGTAACATATCCTACATGGTTCTCCTCAGGATAGTAACCGTTCCAGATTGGAGCGAACATCTTCTGAGACACCCATCCGTGGAGCTTTGACACACCGTTAACCTCCTGGCATGTGTTGCAGGCGAATGTTGACATACAGAACTTCTCAGAGTGGTCGTCGGGATTGGTGCGACCCATACCGATGAACTCATCCCAAGAGATACCAAGCTTAGAAGGATAACCACCCATATACTTGCCGAAGAGACCCTCGTCGAAGTAGTCGTGACCAGCAGGCACCGGAGTGTGAACTGTATAAAGAGAAGAAGCACGTACGAGCTCCATAGCCTGATTGAATGTCAGTCCACTCTCAACATAGTCGCACAGACGCTGCAAGTTGCAGAGAGCAGCATGACCCTCGTTGCAGTGATATACATCCTTCTTGATACCGAGCTTCTTGAGCAGAAGCATACCTCCGATACCGAGCAGGATTTCCTGCTTCAGACGGTTCTCCCAGTCACCACCGTAGAGTGAATGGGTGATAGGCTTGTCAAACTCAGAGTTCATCTCGTTGTCAGTGTCAAGCAGATAGAGCTTCACACGGCCAACGTTGGCCACCCATACAGAAGCATGAACCTGATAGTTTGTGTAAGGAACGTCAATCACCAATGGGTTTCCGTCCTTGTCATAAACGCGCTGAACAGGAGTAGAGTTGAAGTTTTGTGCCTCATACTTTGCAATCTGCTGTCCGTCCATGCTCAGTGTCTGAGTAAAGTAACCGAAGCGATAGAGGAAACCGATGGCACACATATCAACGTTGCTGTCAGAAGCCTCCTTCACATAGTCACCGGCAAGCATACCGAGACCTCCGGAGTAAATCTTCAGTGCAGAGTGGATACCATACTCCATACAGAAATAAGCTACAGAAGGACGAGTGCTGTCGGGCTTAACATCCATGTACTCACGGAATGACTTATACACGCCCTGTATGCGCTTCATCAAATCCTTATCCTTAACAATCTCTTCCTTGCGATCGAAGCTCAGACGCTCCAGCAATAGCACTGGGTTGTGCTTCACACTGGTATAAAGAGCAGGATCGAGATCCCTAAACAAATCACGTGCCTCAAAATTCCAAACCCACCAAAGGTTGTGGGCAATCTCGTCGAGACACTTCAGCTCCTCGGGGAGTGTTGACTTGACAACAAGCTCTTTCCACTGTGGAGCACTTACATAATCAGCTTTAATTTTCATATACTCTCAAATTAATAATGATGATTCTTTAATCCTTTAGTTTTTTAATTCTTTAATCCTTTCATTTGCTCTGCAAAGAGCAATATCATACGCCTCGTGGTAGTACTTGATGAACTCGCTCCAAAGTGCCTTCTTCGACAACTTGTCGGCGGCAGAGCGGGCATCGCTCACCTGCTTCTTGGTCATTGCAGAGAACTCGGCCACTGTGTCCTTGATGGCATCAGCCACCTCGGAGTAGTTGTAGTCGGTGCGGTGGATAACCTTCACACCGTCCTTTATCAGTCCCTCATGACCCACGGTGCTGTTCACCCACTGTCCGAAACCGGCAAGGTCGGTGGTGATGCAAGGCACCTTGAAGGCTATCGCCTCCAGCGGTGTATATCCCCATGGCTCATAGTAAGAAGGATATATGCACAGGTCATTTCCTAATACAATATCATAATATGTCATATTGAGGATGCCGTCGCGACCATCCAGATAACACGGAAGGAAGATAACCTTCACATTGTCGTCCTTTCGGTTGTGCATGTCATAAAACTTCATCATACCAAGTACGTTGTCGTGACTCATCTCATGAAGCCAATGAGTCACCTGAGGCACTTCGAGCGGAGTGTCGAATTTCTTGCCGGAATCGAGACGCTCTTTCAGATCCTGACGCGGCTCCCCAACCCAACCGGGAACTTCGATAAAAGCAAGTACTTTTTTCTTCAAGTCCTTGTCTCTCAGGAGCCTGTTCATCGACTCAATATACACGTCAACACCCTTGTTGCGGAACTCATACCTGCCGCTTGTGGACACTATAAGTGTATCGTCGTCGAGTTGCTCACCAAGCAATGCGTTTGCCACTTCCAGCAGACGCTTGCGTGCTGCCTTGCGCTTCTTGGTGAATGTGGCGGCATTGGCAGGCACGAAACTATTGTCAAAACCATTAGGCAACACAACGTCAACCGGTTTGTCGAGCAGTTCCACACACTCGCGGGCGGTTATCTCGCTCACAGTTGTGAAACAGTCGCAATGAAATGCGGTCTGCTTCTCAATAGAGTGCTTGCTCTGCATATTCAGCTCACCAGCCATCTGGTCGCCGTTATATGCGAAGAGATAGTCATAAAGCGGCTTCATGTTGCCGGCAATGCTACGTCCGATGCTTGTGGCGTGGGTAGTGAATATGGTTCCCACCTGCGGCAGCTTGTTGTTCACATAGAGCAAACCCAGTCCCGTCATCCACTCATTGGCATGGTAGATGACCTTGTCCTTGGACGAAAGAGCAAAATTATAGTAACTCTCGACTACAAGACCAGCAGCATAAGAAAACATCGATGCCTCGTCATAGTCGCCATAAGCGTGCAGGCTGTCCACATGGTAATTTTCCCAGAGCCAGCCGTAAATCTCGTTTTTCTTCTCAAAATATTTCTGGAAATCCACGAGAATGGCAATCGGATTTCCAGGTATGTTCCAGCGTCCCACCTTGACGTGAAGACCATCTTCAGTAGCTTGTTTCTTCCATTCAGCCAGAAGTTTGTGGTCTTCCTTGAAATAGGGACACTCATTATCACGCCATACGTCAGGACCTATGAAGAACACCTTATCCTGCATCTCCTGCTGAAGCGTATTGGCACGGGTAGAAAGCACGGTGTATATTCCACCAACTTTGTTGCAAACTTCCCAACTGGATTCGAATATATAATCCGGATTCATTTTCAACATTTTTTATTGTAATTTATCAAATCGACCGCAAAGATAGATAAAAAATTCTTTATTTGCAATAAAAAACCAATAAAAATACAAAAAAATGCGATAATATTGATTTATGTTTGCTATATTTGCACCAAAATTGAAGAAATATGAGAAAAAGACTGTTTTTATCGACTTGCATGTTGTTCATTTTTTCGGTTGGATTTGCACAAAAGTCCGACACTCCATTCAAGGGGAGATTCGAGAACGACGAGTATCAGGTGTTCCTGCTCATCAACCTCCACGGGCAGGATGTAAAAGTGCCCGGACAGGACATCTACGGAGAGTTGCCCGGCTATCTCGGAAAGAGATACAACAGCTTCTGCTGGCTCATCACCGGGGCAAAGGTGAAATCGTCAACGAAGGCTTCCGTTGAGCTTATCAACGAATACGGCAGCGAGGATCTTGAAGCCACCCTCACCCTTCAGGGCGACACACTGCTGACCCTCAAACAAGGGGAAGGCAGCGACATCAAGGTGCCTAACAAGGGAAAGTGGCAGAAACTTCCGTCAACACTGACGTTCCGCCGCAAGAGTCATTAGAGGACGGTGGAGAGTTTTGCCGTCAGTGATATTGCAACAGTCCGTCGAGCGGCCCTCGCATCACCTTTCCAAGGTTGTAGCCCTCGGCGGCGGCGGCCTCTGCCAGTTGCTCGCGATAGTAATAAGCCATGCTTCCCACTGCTCCCACAGTCAGGTCGCGCCGACCATACTGGTTGACATTGCGGCGGAAATGCTGCCTGAAGTTCTCTACCACCATCTCCCTCAGTGGTGCGCAGTCTATATGCCTGCCTATGAAGAGTGATGTCGATGCAAGAAAACGGTTGGCAAGAGGCTCCCTATATACCTTATTTATTAAATATTGGTAATCGAAACCACACTCTTTCTGCCAATCCATGCGGATATTCTCTGGCAGGAGTCCCTTAAGGAGCGCGTTTATGAACATTTTTCCGAGCACAGCCCCACTGCCCTCGTCACCAAGTATGTAGCCCAACGGCGGTGTGTTGGCAACAATTCTCTCGCCGTCATACAGGCAGCTGTTGGCTCCAGTGCCCATAATGCAGGCAATGCCTTCCTGCTTGCCGCACACCGCTCTCGCTGCCGCCAGCATGTCACTAAAGACCTCCACCTTAGGGCAACGGGGAAATGCCCGTTTCAATATGCTACACATCGTGGGAGACATATATTCATTACACCCACTTCCATAGAAATATATGGCATCCGGAATAATGCCTTCTAATTGTGGCAACAATTCATCACTCAGTATGGAGTGAACTTGTGCCTCGTCCTGATGTATGGGATTAAGACCCATAGTGGTTATCAGTGTTACCTTACTTCTGTTTTCAGCCACAAGCCAGTCGGTCTTGGTGCTGCCGCTGTCTGCAATCAATATCATTGGTATTCCTTTTTTGGGCGTAAAGGTACAACTTTTTTCTTAATAAACTATCCATTATTGACCATATTAAAATAAATTAACATACAATATTTGCACATCTAAGTCAAAAGACGTACCTTTGCAGTCGATTTATATGCGGAATTAGCTCAGTTGGTAGAGCATTGGCTTCCCAAGCCGAGGGTCGCGGGTGCGAGTCCCGTATTCCGCTCCAAAATTACACAGCGATAATTTTTCTGTAAAAAAACTCGATATTAAGCCTATTTCCACATCACTACACATAAATTTCACAAGACTACGATAATTTGAATTATTGCATTTATAGTTAAAAAACAATAAATTTCAAGGATAATTGGTACAAGTTATTCTTTTTTTTTGTACCTTTGCATCAAATTTGGGGATATCACATCCTATTGGATTGATTTTCAGTTAATTACAAAATAAAATAGGTATTTTTTAAGATGAGACAATTAAAGATTCAGAAGAGTATTACAAACCGTTCGAGCGAGGCTCTGGACAAATATCTTGTAGAGATTGGCCGTGCGCCGCTTATCTCCATCGACGAGGAGATTGAGCTGGCACAGAAGATTCGCAAGGGTGGTCCTGAGGGCGAGCGTGCCAAGGACAAGTTGGTGACTGCCAACCTGAGATTCGTTGTGTCGGTTGCCAAGCAATATCAGCATCAGGGTCTTACTCTTACTGATTTGATTGACGAGGGTAACATTGGTCTTATCAAGGCTGCGCAAAAGTTTGATGAGACACGTGGATTTAAGTTTATTTCATACGCTGTTTGGTGGATTCGCCAGAGCATCCTTCAAGCCATTGCCGAGCAGAGCCGCATCGTGCGACTTCCGCTTAATCAGGTAGGTTCGCTCAACAAGATTAACCACGAGATTAACAAGTTTGAGCAGGAGAACCAGCGTCATCCTTCCGTCCAGGAGTTGAGTCAGATGACCAAGCTTGACGAGGAGAAGATTGGTCAGAGCCTTATGGCAGACGGTCACCACGTGTCGATTGACGCTCCGTTCCAGGACGGTGAGGACAACTGTATGCTCGACGTGATGCCAAGCGGTGACGACAGCCGCACCGACCGCATGGTTGACCATGAGTCGATGGCCATGGAGCTGAACAATGTGCTGAACAAGGTATTGAAAGACCGCGAGATTACAATTATCCGCGAGTGCTTCGGTATCGGATGCCATGAAAAGGGTCTTGAGGAAATCGGCGACCAACTCGGTTTGACACGCGAAAGAGTGCGCCAGATACGCGAAAAAAGCATCGCAAAGCTTCGTGACAGCGGCAATGCAAAGATTCTTATGAAATATTTGGGTTAATTTGCTTTAAAAATTTTGCTGCTCCAAAAAAAATCACTACCTTTGGGGCGCATGAAGAGCGAATGGTCAATAAAGACATTGATGCTGGGCATACTCGCATGTATGTCCAGCATTTCTTTTGCGGGGGTCAAGACCGACTCCCTGTTGATTTTGCGCGTCTTCGAATACCGCAACAATTTCCCTTCGGGAGTTACCGACTCTACACGAAATATCTACCTGAAATATTATGTGGATGTGCAGCGACGCAACGCCTCTCTTGCGCTTGTGCCCACACTCTACAACATATCCCGCGGAAGACGCGAATTTGTGGGAGAAAGCTACGGCACAATACAGTTTACTGACATCAAACACTACGACATACAAAAAGAACTGCAACTATCAACCATCCCTCACAGCAGCCAAGTGATGCCAACAGTGGTAAGCTACATGATACCTGACATATATGGAATTGACCTCATTGACGGCAATCTCCTGTCGCCGTTCAACAGGGACAACAGGAGATATTATTCATACCATACTACAAACATCAGCGAGAGATACAGCCTAATCTCATTTCTGCCAAGAGCCCTCAGCACACAGTTAGTGAAAGGCTTTGCACTTGTGGAAAACAATACAGGCCGCATAGTTACTACAAAGATCACGGGCGAATATGACATGATGGAGTTTTCTATAGATGTGGAAATGGGAGACATGGACAAGAATTCCACCATCATCCCAAAACGCACTACAGCACGCACCTTGTTCAAGTTCTTAGGCAATAGGATCAGCTGCGACTACACAGCTCTCTTCAACTGTGAGGGCACAATCCCCGACACCATTCCAGACAAGCGCAGGGTCATGAACTCACTCAGACCTATACATCTGACCGCAACGGAAAGAGGACTATATGACCAGCATTTCGGAAATACCGACAGTATCACCGTCACTGAGCGCAACAGCAACACATGGGAAGTAATAGGCAACCATATATTCAACAGCCACGGCACCGGCACTGACAAGGCTTCCGTGAGACTGTCACCTCTTCTCAACCCTTTGTATTTCAGCTACAGCGGCAGAAGGGGACTATCATACCATATCAGGATGGGAAGCACACTGAAGTTCAACGACAATAATTATATCACCTTCTCACCCCGTATCGGTTATAACTTCAAGATTTCGCAGTTTTTCTTCCAGACACCACTGCGATTCACCTTCGACAACAGGCATCACGGATGGATAGAATCCAACGTGGCCAACGGCAATAGAATAACAAGCCTCGACCTGCCCGACTATTTCAACGACTTCAACACCCGACTGGCAATTAACTACCTTATAGGGAAAGTGGAAGTTACGCCATCACTGATGTATCACCACCGCTCATCGGTTAATCCCGAAGAGCTAAGGCTTGAAGGCAAGAACACGACATACAGCAGTTTTGCCCCGTCGCTGAGGATAGCATATACTCCATCGACAAAAATACCCACATTCTCAGTTAATTATGAGAGAAGCGTTAAAGGAATAATTAAATCAAATATGGAATATGAGAAATGGGAATTTGACATATCATACAAGAGAAAGATGCACTCACTGAAGACTCTCAACCTGCGCACTGGGTACGGATTTTACACCAACCGCAAGACAATGTATTTCATTGATTATACCAACCTGCACGAGAACTATCTTCCCGACGGTTGGGATGACGAATGGACAGGGGAGTTTCAGTTGGTGAGGAGCGAATGGTACAATACTTCGAAATACTACTATAGGGCAAATGCCTCGTATGAATCCCCACTGATGTTCCTGGCTTTCACTCCATTTATCGGTAAATACCTTGAGGCAGAACGATTGTATGCAAGTTTCCTGTTGCTCGACAACACGCGACCCTATACTGAATTGGGATATGGTTTCAAGTCCCGCTACTTTTCCATAGGTCTGTTCGGCAGTTTCCTAAGTGCAAGTTTTCAGGATATTGGTTGCAAGTTCACCATCGAACTATTCAGGAAATGGTGAGAGACGATTGAAAAATTGAAAAATTGAAATATTGTAAATTCTAAATTGTAAATTCCAAATTATAAAGATATGACATCATTAACCGTTTATAAGGCGAGTGCCGGTAGCGGAAAGACCTTCACGCTTGCCACTGAATACATAAAGCTGCTGATAACCAATCCCCAGTGCTATCGCAGCATCCTTGCCGTGACCTTCACAAACAAGGCCACAGAGGAGATGAAGATGCGCATACTCAGCCAACTTTATGGCATAGCCCATGGACTGGATGACTCTGACGCATACCTCGATGTAGTTAGCGACTCGCTCGGAATGTCACCACAGGTGGTGAGAAAGCAAGCCGGCATTGCACTCAACCTGCTGCTTCATCATTACAGTAACTTCCGAGTGGAAACCATCGACTCATTCTTCCAACGGGTGTTGCGCAACCTGGCACGCGAACTTGATCTAACAGCCAACCTGCGCATTGAGCTGAACGACTCTGAGGTGGAGGAATTGGCAGTGGATGAACTCATATCCTCACTGAGAATGGATGATAACCTGATGAAATGGATACTCGACTATATCCACGACAATATCAATGACGACAAAAGCTGGAATGTAATCACGCCACTGAAGAAATTCGGAAAGACCATCTTCCGAGACTTCTACAAGGCTGAGAGCAATAAACTCAAAGAAGCCACACGCGATTCTAACTTCTTCCCAAAATACATTGAGACGATAAGGAAGGAGGCTGAACAGTCGCGATCGTTCTTTAAGGAAGTGGCAGCATCATTCTTTGATGTCCTCGACCAAAACAATCTGACCGTCAGTGATTTTTCTAATGGAGCAGGAGGTGTTGCTGGTTTTTTCATCAAGCTTCGCGACATGACTTCACTTGACAAGGCTATCGGACCACGCGTCATAGCGGCATCGCTTGATGCCAAGAAATGGATTTCGAGTTCCAAAATAAAAGAACCACGATATACAGAAATACTAAATATCGTCACTACTGACCTTATGCCAATATTAGAATATGGCATAAAAGAATTCCCCAAAAAATACTACATGTATTGCAGCGCCATGGCTACATTGCGCCATATCAACGAGCTAAGACTGTTAGGCAGCATCGAGCGCAAGGTGCGTGAACTGAACAAGGAAGCAGGACGCTTCCTTCTCAGCGACACGCAGCAGCTGCTGCACTCGCTGATCAACGATACCGACTCACCGTTTATCTTCGAGAAGATAGGAACAATTCTCGAACATATCATGATTGACGAATTCCAGGACACGAGCACCGTGCAGTGGGCAAACTTCAAGGTGCTGCTTAAAGAGTGCATGAGCCATCAGGACTCTTCCAACCTCATTGTGGGAGACGTGAAGCAGAGCATCTACCGCTGGCGGTCGGGCGACTGGCGTATGCTCAACAATATCAAGGAGGAATTTCCCAACTCAGAGAACAGTCTGAAGATTACAACCCTCGACACCAACTACCGCTCGCAAGGCAATGTCGTGACATTCAACAATGCATTCTTCAGTGCAGCCGCCAAGATTGAGTGTGACAATATCAGGAAGAATTGCCCTGGCATGGCAGACCAACTACAGAAAGCATACAATGACGTGGAACAGAAGTTCAAGTCAGATAACAAAGGTAAGGGGGAGGTGGTCATAGAGATGCTGCCTAAGGACTCAGATGAGGAAGACATGATGCAACGTATAGAAGATTGTATAGACAGTCTAATTAAAGACGGCACACCACTGGACCGCATTGCCATCCTTGTACGCAAGAACGACATTATTGCAAACATTGCGCAACACTTTGCCATAAGTCGCCCCGACTTCCATATCGTGAGCGACGAGGCATTCCGTCTTGACGCGTCAGTGGCAGTGAGGATTATTATCAACGCACTTCACCTGCTGACACATCCCGAAGAGCAGCTCACACAAGCCATATTGGTGAAGCTATACCACAGGGCAATAGTCAATCCTGATGCCACCGACAATGAGCTTCTGCTCACGGGCGAGCCTCTTCTCCACCTCTTGCCCGCGGAATACACTGCCAATATGGAGAAACTCGCTGCCATGCCACTGTTTGAACTCGTGGAGACGATATACAGAATATTCAGCTTGAGACAGATAAAAGGCGAAGCCGCATATATATGTGCATTCCATGACCATTTGGCAGACTTCCTTAGCACTAATCCCGGAAATATCGACATATTTGTAAAACATTGGAACACAACAATATGCAGCAAGACCATCAGCGTGAATACACAAGACGGCATACGCATACTCTCAATCCACAAGAGCAAGGGACTGGAGTTTGACAACGTAATCATCCCCTTCTGCGACTGGCTCAACGAGATGCCTGGCACACAGATATGGTGCTCGCCCAAGGTGGAGCCCTTTAATGAACTGCCCTTCCTTGCCGTGGATTACAAGGCAGAACTGGAGCGCAGCATATATGCCGACAATTATTTCATTGAGAAGAGCCAGAACACGGTTGACAACCTCAACCTGTTATATGTGGCATTCACACGTGCGGTCAGCAACCTGTATGTATTCAGCAAGCGAGGTCAGTCAGCCTCACGGCGTGCACATCTCATCGAAAACACTTTGACGACAATAGCCAAGTCTCTCAATGGGGGTGAGTTGTCAGGAGAGGAGAATAAGGACAGTATGCTGCGTTTCACATTCGGCTCGCGCCATATTCCGGAGAAAAAGAAAGACAAGAAATCACTCAACGTTCTCAACCAGCCATCTGTGTCCGAGACAATGGAATTGAAAGAATACGATTCGAAAGTGAAATTCAGGCAAAGCAACAAGAGCCGCGAGTTTATCTCAGGCGACGATGAGGGAGAATCAAATGGCTATCTCAAGATGGGATGCATACTGCACAACGTGTTCTCCACCATACACACCACTGACGATGTGGATAACGCATTGCTGCAACTCGAACAAGAAGGATTGCTATATGACGAGACATTCAACAGGAAACGCATTGTGGATATGCTGCACAAGCGTCTCACGCATCCCAAGGTGGCGGAATGGTTTGCCCCGGGGAATAAGGTCTTCAACGAATGTGAAATACTATGCGTGGACAAAGACACTGGATTGGTTGTGCCACAGCGTCCTGACCGTGTAATATATGACGGCACCATGATGACCGTGATTGACTTCAAGTTCGGACAACCTCGTGATGAATATTATGAACAGGTGAGAGGGTACATGAACCTGCTGAAATCCATGGGTCACCATGAAGTAAAAGGCTATCTGTGGTTTGTGTATTCCAACAAGATTGAAGAAGTGAAATAAGTTTTGTATTAACAGAAATAGCAATAAAGAAATATGAAAACATTCCTCGAATACGTGGCCGAAGACCTCATATCCAAATACGGTACAGACCTCGCCCACACCGCAGTTGTATTCCCCAACAAGCGTGCTTCGCTCTTTCTCAATGAGCATCTTGTCAGGATTGCCGGAAAGCCAATATGGAGTCCTGCATATATAACCATCAGCGACTTGTTTCGCCAACATTCACAGTTGGTTGCAGGCGATTCGATAAAGTTAATATGCGACCTCTACAAGACTTATATAGAGGTTACCAGATCCGACGAGACACTCGACCATTTCTATGGTTGGGGACAGGTGATGCTCGCCGACTTTGATGACCTGGACAAGAATATGGCAGATGCCTCAAAGGTGTTCTGCAACGTGCGCGACCTGCACGAACTTGACAATGTGTCATATCTCACGGACGATCAAGTGGAATCATTGCGCCAGTTCTTCAGCAATTTCAGCGAGGACAAGAACACCGAACTCAAGCAGAAGTTCCTGAAATTGTGGAGCCGATTATATGACATTTACCGACTGTATAATGAAAGACTTGCCTCCCAGGGACTCGCATACGAGGGGGCGTTGTACAGACAGGTGGTGAGCAACCACGACGTACATTTTGAATACGACCGGTACGTCTTCGTTGGATTCAACGTCCTCCAGCAAGTAGAACAGCAACTCTTCACGCGACTACAGAAAGAAGGCAAGGCAAAGTTCTACTGGGACTTTGACGACTATTACATCAATACCGAGGCTGGTCACTACATATCCACATACCTGCATTATTTCCCCAACGAGCTTAAACTGACATATGGCGATATATACCGCAACTTCTGCCGTAAGAAAAACATCACCTTTGCCTCTGCCACAACCGAGGACATACAGGCGAGATATGTCAGCCATTGGATGGACAACGTGGAACGTATAGCCGACGGGCGCGAGACAGCCGTTGTGATGTGCGACGAGTCGCTGCTGCAAAGTGTAATCCTGTCTATACCCGACACCGTGAACAGCGTGAACGTGACCACGGGCTATCCACTTGCACACACCCACTTTGCCTCGCTGCTTGATGACATCGCAGCACAACATACCGAGAAGTTCACCAACGTCCAACTGCTCGATTGGGCTATTGCCTTGTTAAAAGTCATGGCTGAGGGTCAGGTTGGAATCCATGGTGATGAGGCCAATGATGATAATGAAAACCAGTTGATTGCCGAAGCCTTGTTCCGCACATATACTGTCGTAAACCGTCTTTCAGAACTTGTCAAGTCAGGAGACCTCATTGTTGACCTACGCACTCTAATGCGCCTGTATAGTGAGATTGTGCGCGCCACAAGCATACCTTTCCACGGAGAACCTATCGTGGGAGTGCAGATTATGGGTGTACTCGAAACCCGCAACATCGACTTCCGCCATCTGCTCATACTCTCGTGCAATGAGGGTAATATGCCAAAAGGAGTTAACGACACGTCGTTTATACCTTACAGTGTGCGCAAGGCTTACGGTCTGACCACCATCGACAACAAGGTGGCTATTTATGCATATTACTTCTATCGTCTGCTGCAGCGTGCCGAGGACATCACGATACTTTACAACAATGCCGCCGACATGACATCCACGGGCGAAATGAGCCGCTTCATGCTTCAGATGCTTGTAGAAAGCGGACATGACATCAAGCGAGTGAACCTGTCGCTTCCGCAGGTTGCCACGGTGATTCCTTCCAGTGACGCCGGGAAAGATGACGAGGTGATGAGACGGTTACACAGGCGTTTCGACAAAACCCTAAACTCAGGGCAAAGGACAGCGCTCTTCACACCAAGCTCAATCAATATTTACCGCAGCTGTCCTAAGAAATTCTACTACCGATATGTAGCCGCCATAGCAGAACCGGAAGACGACATCGACGACGGGACAATCGACGCCCCGACCTTTGGCGACATATTCCACAATGCCGCACAAACCATTTACGAGAGAATCATATCAGCCTATGGCTCAACGATTACAAAGGAAACATTGCAGAAACTCTTGAAGGATGACGATTACATACGTGGTGTCATAAACGACCTGATGCACCCTGTAAACGGCATTCAACTAATCAACGCCAGTGTTATCTTCACATATATAAAACAACTCATACGGATTGACCTTCGACTTGCCCCGTTCACCATCATAGGACTGGAGAAGGACGTGAGCAAGACCATAACCATCGACACTCCAAGAGGAAAGGTGGTAACCACTATTGGCGGTCGCATCGACCGTCTTGACTGTGTGTTATGCGATGATGGCTTGCAGCGTATTCGCGTGGTGGATTACAAGACGGGCAGCAACGACAAAATCAAGGACAGCTATATACTTCAGGCTTTCACCTACTCGCTGCTTGTTGATGAATCACACACGTTAAATCCCGGAAAACTACAGGTCAGTCCTGCCCTACTCTACATACAGCATGCCGCAGGAGAGAATTTCGACCCTACCATCATATATGAGAAGAAAAAGGTGAGCGACATATCAGAATACCGCGAGACATTCACCGAATCCATACATGAAACCATTTCCGAGATATTCAATCCTGATGTCCCGTTCAACTGTACGACAGATACCAAGGAATGTGCCTACTGTCCCTATTGCCCTCTTTGCGGAGGTGCACGGGGATAGCGGGCACATCCGCCCCGCTATCCCAACTGTCAGTCGCGCAGGATTTTCAGCTTATATATGTTGCCTGCCTCGATGTGCATCACCCTGCGTATGTCGTCGTCAAGGGGGGATATCGCCAATGCCACATGCCCCATGGTGCGGCGTAGGTTTATCTCTGCCATGGCAAGCTTGCCCCCTTCTGCCACCATCATGTCTATACCAAATGGACCTGCGTATGTCATTTTGCCTGACATGCAGTCAATCACTTCGGATATACAGTCGTCAACCTCTCCAAGCTGAACATACTTGGATAAAATAGTCCTCTTAACATTCTCAGTAGCAAGCAGATTGCCTGTATATGCTCCATTAACGGTTTGGAATAGCGAGAGTCCCAAATAATCCACCTTGCCATCGATATTGCGTTTGAATTCCAATCCGAAATCGAGCACCTTATTATAATAGGGCTCCACCATTACCGACTTCTGTGCCGCTATAGTGTTGCGCAGCCATCCCAGTGTATGCTCGTCCAAAGTGTCAGATAGGAATCGGATGCCCCTGCCACTGCAGCTCCAAGGAGCCTTTGCCACCACCTTATTATATTTATATATAAGGTCGAGCACGCTGTTTATGTTTTCACACTCGTATGCCACGGCGATACCCAAGGATTCAAGCAGCATCTTTGCAGTTCGCCTGTGCGACTCGTGCCGTATGCTATTCAGCTCATCAGAGTCAGGAATGAGGGTTGGCTTAACACCCCTTCGCTTCAGGTAGTAAGCCAAAGACCGGTCCCATCCCCACGGGTCAACATGAGCAATAGTAAGGGAGTCGAGAGAGGATTCCTCCACAAACTCCACATCAGCCTGATGCCACGGACGATATTTTGCCACCTGCTGGCATAGTCTTGTGAATGTCCTTGAGGCATGAGCTATGTCATCCACAAGAACAGCATCGCCATCCTTAGCCCAAAGTGCAGGCAGGAAGTCGAGCGACGAACGCAACGCACGAGCGGCATGCGGCGGAGTGAAATTATCCAAGTCGGCGGCAAGTGCGAGGTCGTGACCCGGATTGAATATATGTAGTGTCTTATCCATCATAAAAAAGCCAATAAATAATCGTTGGAATCAGTAAAAAAGCCCCTAAAAGAGGCAAAATCACCATTTCGGCGGCAAAATTACAATTTTTTTTTGATATTTTGCCATATAGACTTTGCAAATTACAAATAAATTCGTAACTTTGTGGCCAAAATAGAAGAAGTAAGTATAAAATGGAAGAATTCTTCAAAACACATACCTATCTGGTGGAGCATACCAATGCTGCCGTCCGCAGAACTCTGATGGACGAGATAGACTGGAACGACCGCCTGATTGGCATCAAGGGCACCAGAGGCATCGGCAAGACAACGTTCTTGCTTCAGTATGCCAAGGAACACTTTGACGTCAATAATAAGAATTGCCTGTATGTGAACATGAACAACTTCTACTTCCAGGGTCGAGGCATTGCTGACTTCGCCGGCGAATTCTATCGCGAGGGAGGCAGGGTGCTGCTTATCGACCAAGTATTCAAACATCCCGAATGGAGTCCGGAACTGAGAAAGTGCCACGACCTGTACCCCGACCTCAAGATAGTGTTCACAGGGTCGAGCGTAATGAGACTTAAGGAGGAAAACCCTGAGCTCAATGGCATCGTGAAAAGCTACAATCTCAGGGGATTCTCGTTCAGGGAGTTCCTGAACCTGAAGACAGGCAACAAGTTTACTCCATATACACTGGACGAAATCCTAAGCAACCATGAGCGCATCGTCAAGGAGATACTGCCCAAAGTGTCGCCGCTCATGTATTTTCAGGACTACCTGCATCATGGATTCTACCCATTCTTTCAGGAAAACCGCAACTACTCGGAAAACCTGCTCAAGACCATGAACATGGTCACGGAGGTGGATATCCTGCTGATAAAACAAATCGAACTGAAATATCTTACTAAGATAAAGAAACTGTTCTACCTGCTGGCACTTGAGGGCAACAAGGCTCCCAATGTGAGTTGGTTGGCGCAGGAGATTGAGACGAGCCGCGCAACAGTTATGAACTACATAAAATATCTGGCTGACGCACGTCTTATCAACATGATTTATCCCCAGGATTGCCAGTTCCCCAAAAAACCGTCAAAGGTGATGATGCACAACTCCAACCTGATGTACGCCATCTACCCCATCGCGGTGAAAAAGCAGGATCTGATGGAGACATTCTTCGTCAACACGATGTGGAAAGACCACAAGGTGAACCAAAGCCCCAAGGACGACTTCTACACTGTGGATGGCAAACTGCGGTTCAAGGTATGTGATGCAAAGGAATCAGACAGGAAACGCCAAAACAGGGATTTCATCTATGCCAGGTTTAACACCGAGGTGGGACGTGACAATCAGATTCCACTGTGGCTGCTGGGGTTTCTTTATTGAGAATTAAAATATTAAAAAATTAAAATATTGAAATATTAAAGAATTGGATATTCATCATTTAATTTATCTATAATTAAAAAAATGGCTAAAGAAAAGAAATTTATCACTTGTGATGGTAATGAGGCTGCTGCTCACGTGAGCTATATGTTCTCAGAAGTAGCTGCCATCTATCCTATCACACCGTCATCTCCTATGGCGGAGCATGTAGATGAGTGGTCTGCCCGCACCAGAAAGAATCTCTGGGGACAGACAGTCAGTGTACAGGAAATGCAGTCTGAAGGCGGTGCCGCCGGTGCCGTTCACGGATCGTTGCAGGCTGGTGCTCTCACCACCACCTTCACCGCATCTCAGGGTCTTCTGCTCATGATTCCTAACATGTACAAGAT
>JALFIX010000070.1 GCA_022775105.1 Prevotella sp.
GAATCGTTAAATTCAAAGATGAAGGGATTCCGTTCTGAACTGAGAGGGGTACGAGATATGCCTTTCTTTATGTATCGTTGCGCCATGATATTTTAGGTAGTCATGGTGCTAAGTCATCCACGGAGAATATCTACTGAGCCAAAAGACTTCGGGGTATTCTTGGTTCATTGGAAAGAATGTCAGCCTCAGAACAAGAATACATACACAATAGAGTTGATTATTACTGCAAGTTTGCCGATAATATCACTCTGCCCAACGACGCACCGCCATTACGTGAATTCACTTACAAAAAACGTATTTCTTATGTGAATGACTATGTGAATAGCACATATTTCTTTGATGCTTATGAATATACGAGGTTCTTTCCTCTACACTTAAGATGGGCATATAACCCCGGTGATGTGAATTACCTGTTTCCTTTGCCCGAAATAACCAAAAGCCGTCCATTGGTAAAAAATGATGGCAACCGCAACAACATTCTATTAAATCTTGACAAAGTCAGACACTTCACATGGGTATGCGATCCTTTCAAATGGGAAGAAAAGGAGTGCAAGATTCTTTTCAGGGGTGATACCAATGGTAAACCGAGAAGACTGAAATTTATAGATATGTGGAAAGACCACCCTTATTGTGACTTGGAAAGTACAGGCAAAATGACCCTCTACGACCACCTTTATTATAAATACATCATGGCATTGGAAGGTAATGATGTGGCGTCAAACCTCAAATGGGTAATGTCGAGCAATAGTATTGCCGTCATGCCACGTCCTACGTGCGAGACATGGTACATGGAGGGAAAACTGATTCCCAATTACCACTATATCGAAATCTCATCAGACTATCATGACCTTATAGAACGTATTGAGTATTACGAAAGCCATCCGGAGGAGGCCCAAAAGATTATCAATAATGCTCACGAATGGGTTGCACAGTTCAGAAACAAAAAACGCGAGCGCCTTATATCCCTAATGGTTCTTGACAAGTACTTCAGACTCACTGGACAGTATTGAGACTTCTCAAACCAACAATCTGGCGGAATTTAATACGTATATTCCGCCCAATAAGTTTTTGTATCTTTGTGGCGAATTTCATGACGTCCTGCTCCCAAGAATTGAAAGGCTAAGAAGCTTGCTGGATAATGGCAAGCTACTTCGCTATCCCTTTGCGCCTCTTTATCTCTTCGAGGTCGCCCATATTCACGCGGCCTGTTTCCTCGTCATAACGGATGTTGTATTCCTCATGGGTGCGCTTCCAGCGGTTGTGAGTCCAGAGATAAAAAGCAGGCTGGCGACGGATGCTCTTTTCAAGATGACTGAAGTAGCTGCGGGTCAGTTCATCTTCGGGGAGACTTGCGGCATGCTCGGCCATCAACACGAAGCGTGCCAAATAATACCCCCTACGCTCACGTCGAATATCTAAATAATATACGTCTGAGTCAAATTTTCGGGCTATACGATCTGACCCTGTAAACACTGGGGTGTCGTGATGCAAGAAGTCAAGCCACAGATGTATATTGTTCCACAAAGGCACCTGGTCGGCGATAAACCCTACAATCCACAATTTGCCTTGTCTCCGGATTTCAACAATACGTCGCAAGGTCTCGCTCATTGGTATTGACTCTGCTCCGTTTCTTCCTCGAAGTCTCAGGAACAACCTGTTCATCTCCTCGTTCTCGAGCTTGTGGTATATCTGACCGAAAACCACTTGGTCTTGATAGTCTTCAAAATGCAGGGGTATTGACGACACCCACTCCCAATTGCAGTAATGCCCGAGATAGAGGGCAACGTTGCGCCCCTCATCAAAGCTCTGCTTAACCCTATCAGTATTCTCGAAGCGTATTCTTCTCTTGATATTGTCCTTGCTGATAGACAATAGCTTGATAGTCTCCACAACATAGTCACAGAACCAGTGGTAATACTCTCTTTCTATTTTTCTTCGCTCATTCTCACTCTTTTCGGGGAAGCACTCAGCCAAATGTCTGCGCACCAATTTCTTACGGTAGCCCCATAATCTATAGGCAATGAGATACAAGAAGTCGCTCATGCCGTATAACATCCACAAGGGGAGCAACGAGATGAGATACCAAATAAAGAACAGGACAATATAGAGTACTCTCTTCATAATGAGGATTATAGCTTTATTTAATTAATGACGTCATCTTGCTTCTTACTCCCTTATAGCCTTTAAGGAAGGCCTTGGCCGACCCGAACTTCAGGAACATGTCGAGACGTACGGGGATATGGTTGGCATCATCGGTGACATAGAAACGGATAATCTCCTTGTTATGCCCGTCTTCTCTCTCTATGAACGAGAAGACCAGGCATCTGAACTTCTTCTTTGTGCCCTCAATCTCAAACTCGTCCTTGCCCTGATATTTTATCCAGGAATTGCTCAAATGCTTTGCATCGCTAATGGGCAGTGGAATGTTCTGGCCCACGGTGAAGCCGGATGCATCAAAGTTGCGCGCCCTCATAAAGATGCTCATCATGTCGTAGATGCAGTCCTTGTATGCCGACTCCTTCCACTTGTGCTCGCCGGTATGTTCAATGCGGTGCTGCTTGAGCTGGCAGTTGCCGTTGGGATAGCTGTACCATATCTCGTCAACGTAGTAGCGGTCGCCCTCTCTTGCTCCCTTGCGGAAATACAGTGGCGAGAGCGACATGTCGGTATAGGACAGGAGAGTGTCGCGAAGCATAAACAGCTTGTCATACTTGGAGCTGCTGCGGGTGACAAGGCTTGAGCGATAGGCATCCTTGCCCTTGTATTTTGACTTGGTGGTGCTCATGGAGGCAGACCCTACATTCACCCACACGAATTTCCAGTTGAAATACAGGTCGTAGGTGAGGAACTCACCCGAACTGAATGCGGTGTTCTCTATCCCGCACTGTGCCTTAGCTTGGATTGATATTCCGAACAAGGCAATGAGCAATATTGCATATAGCTTTCTGTTCATATCCTTATCGTGTTTTTGCCTTAGACATATTATGATTATTTTCTCACTGCTATCTTCATTTGCGAAGGAATCTTGTCGAAGGGGATGCCAAGGTCCTCCGCCCTCTTCCTGTTGCGGTCCTGAAGTTTCTTCTCCTTCTCAGGCTTCTGTTTTGTTATAGCCAAAGGCTTCTGCCTGTCAAGCGCCACCGCCCTAAGGTCCCATTGGGTGGTGATGTCCCAATTGGCCTTTATCTCAATCACTTTTGGCAGATAGAATCTCTCCTCGGGTTGAAGTCCCTTATGGAAATCGCCTGTGTCCCATATACCGTTGCCATTGAGGTCGATAAACGCGCTGAGATAGTATTGTCCCTCGTTGAGCCAGAAGAATTCCGCCGAACCGTCGTCCTGTGTCTTCGACTCCTTTGTCACATTTCCCGACTTGTCAAGCAGTTGCACAACGGCACTGAGGCTATCGGGCAATCCCGAAACCTTCACCACAAGACTGCCGAAGTCTTCCTCTTTCTTGCATCTCAGACCGTTCTTCATCTTGTCGTTGACTATACCGTAAATGCTCTCAAAGGCTGCTGAATCCACCTCCAGGCTATATTCCGTGTCGGGTTGCCATTCAGCCTCAAAGCGGTAAGTCAGTTTTGACGTCTCTACAGGATTCCATGCGAAAGGCATAGGTATCCATAGCGTATCCACCTTGGAGAAGAGATGCACCTTCGACGTGTCACATCTCGCCAAAGGCACAGGCATCGTGAAATACACGTTGCTCAAAGGAGTCAGGGTGGAAGGCGCGCTGACCTTGACTTCAAGAGGTTTCGGTCGCCATATCGAGTCGTAAGGTTCACCTCGCTTCTTCAGCTTCTCCTGCTGTTTCTGCCACTTCGACAATTCTTTCTCGTGCATTTTCATTCGCTTCTCGTATGACATCTTTGGTACCATGACGAATGTATCTGTCTGTGCCACAAGTTGCCCAAGTGTGTCGGTCACATGATATGAGTACTCTATCTCCAACGAGTCGCGGTTGACAAGTGCCGTATCGCGAAGCCAATAGGTGATGGTATCTTTTTTCTGACTGGCATCAATGACAAACGCCTCGTCGGCATCGAAGTTCAGTCCCCTGAGTTTGGGAAGGCTGTCGCTGCCATAACTGAAGAAGAATTCAAAGCGTTCAGGCTCCTGACGTTGCTTTTTAATCAGATACCTGTCGGTCTGCGGCACAGTGAATGCCCTGAGCACCAAGTCATCAGGATAGAAATGGGTGAACCCGCGCCTCACGATGGTGTCAATCCTCAGCGAGTCGCGCCATATCGTGTCCTGTCTGACATCGGGACCGCAAGAGGGTTCGATGATGCGGTCGCTGAATGCCAACATTTCTCCCTTCTGGCTGTACATATAGTCGCCGTCCATATCCTGCAAGGCGTATGCACGGTATTTTCCTTTCGCCACACCTCTAATGATAAAACGCCCGCGACTGTCGGTGCGAGCCACTCTCAACAATGGCTTGGTGGTGAAGGCGGAATCCTCAAGGTCGGCATACAGTCCCACCATTATGCCTTTGACCGGTTCAAGAGTACCAGCGTCAAGCACAGCTCCCGACACCTCCAACGTATCGACCTGATTTCCAGTGGAGAACGTGAAGGTGTAGTTTCCCAAAGGATTGCCCTCGTTGTTGTCGGAGATGGCATCCGAGAAGTCGATGGTGTATGTGGTGTTCTCTTTGAGTGAGTCTTTCAGTTCCACCACTATTTTCTTTCCCGCACCTTTAATCTCAGGCATCTCAAGCTGTGGCGGTGATATCACGACATTGTTGGTCGCGTCCTCAACCTTTATGAACTCGTCAAAGTATATGACCACCTTCTTGTCCTTCACTTGCGTACCGTTGTCAGCAGGTGTTGTGGCGATTATCTGCGGCGGTCTGTCGTCATACCAACCGCCATCAGGCTGTCCCATTCTGGCACAGCTATAAATCATCATTATCAACAAAAAGATGACAAGATGACGTGTTGACAATCTGACAAATATATAGCGTTTCTTATTCATTCCTAATCCCTAATTCCTAATTCATCTTCAGCAGTTGCTCAACGTATTCGCGCGAGTTGCTGAGCCTTGGCACCTTGTTCTGACCGCCAAGTTTGCCCCTCATCTTCATCCACTGCTCAAAGAGTCCAGGTTTTGCCTTTATCAGTTCGAGATGTTGCAGAGTGATGTTCTTGTATCTCTTTGCCTCATAATCACTGTTTATCTCCTGCAAGTGTCGGTCGAGCAGTTCTGCAAAACGCTGGAGGTCATCGGGTTCCTTGTTGAATTCTACAATCCATTGGTGGCGGCATTTCGCGCCCTCGTCCATATACACCGGTGCGGCAGTATATTCAAGGATCTGTGCCCCAGTCTGTTGGCAAGCGTAAGCAAGACCCTTTTCGGCATTATCCACAATAAGTTCCTCACCAAAGGCATTAATGAAATGCTTGGTTCTGCCAGTGATAATAAACTTATAAGGATTGGTGCTTGTGAATGTCACTGTGTCTCCGATGATATATCTCCATAGTCCGCTGGTGGTGGAAATCACCATGGCATAGTTCTTTCCCGTTTCCACTCCCCACAGCGGAACAACCGTCGGCTTCTCCTTTCCGAACTCGTCCATAGGTATGAATTCATAGAAAACTCCATAGTCGAGCATCAGCAGCATCGACTTGTCGGTGGGGTCGTTTTGCAGTCCGAAGAAACCCTCGCTTGCGTTATAGGTTTCCATATAGTGCATCTTTGGGCTTGTTATAAGCTGCTCATATTGTTTGCGGTAGGGAGTGAACGCCACTCCTCCGTGGAAGAACATTTCAAGATTGGGCCATACCTCTTCGAGATGAGTCTTGCCAGAGAGTTCCATCACCCTTGTAAGCACCGACAGCATCCACGAAGGCACACCGCTGATATTCGTCACATTCTTGTCAAGCGTCTCCCTTGCGATGCGGTCGCGCTTCAACTCAAAATCCGAAATCAATGCAGTCTTTTTCTTGGGCACACGCACAAGATTGGCAAGCGGGTTGATGTTTTCGATAAGAATGGCACTGAGGTCACCCACGATACTGTTTGCCACATTATAATTAGGCGAATGGCTTCCTCCGAGAATTAATGCCCTTCCGTCGAAGAGACGGCTTTTGGGATTATTTGCGAGATACATTGCCACGGCATCCTGACCTCCCCGATAGTGGGTGTCTTTAAGTCCTTGGGGGCTAACGGGAATAAACTTGCTCTTGTCGTTGGTGGTGCCCGAGGACTTGGCATACCATTTCACTGTTCCCGGCCAAAGCACGTTTCTCTCTCCATGCCTCATTCTGTCGATGTCACCTTTCAGTTCCTCGTATGTGTTCAGGGGGGTGTTGGCAGTGAAATCCTCATATCCCTTGGCTATGTCGAAAAGGTGTTTTCTTCCGTACTCGGTGTCCTTGGCAGACTCGAGCAACGTGGCAAGCACATGTCTTTGCATCTGCTCGCCTTCGTCGTTGTGTCTCTCCAGTTCCTTCTGTCGAGGCACAAAAACCTTACCTATAATACTTGTCAAACTCATATTATGATTCTTTTGAAAGTGCAAAAGTAATCATTTCTTTTGTAAAAGCCTCAACTTTTACATTATTTATGATTTAATAAGCAAGCTGCAAGCGAATAATTTTCGCTTGCAGCCTATAAAGTTTAATTATCTTAATACAAAAATCACTCGTATGCAGCTGCTTCTGCGGCTGCTATGATATCTTCCCTTGACTGGGACTTTGGAGTTGCGGTAATGTCCGAGAGGTCGAACTCATCGGAGTCATCCTCAACAACTGGGACATCAACTTTTGACTGACACTTTGGCTTGGGGACAACGGCCTCCGATTCCTCGGGGATGTCGTGGGTTATGATAAAGTCCTGCTTCTCCTCGGTGTCAGGAACATTCAGCACCGGCATTTCTTCCATCTTCGTGCGGTCGGTCTTGGCGGCAAACACCGCATCAATGAACTGCGGTTCACGTTTCAGACGCTGGAGTGTTTCTTTAGAAGCTAACTGCTGACTCTCCTTTTTTGAGTAGCCTTTGCCTTGTCCGCCGTCAAGTCCCTCAATGACAGCCTTATATACAAACACTGGACTTCCGCCGTTTTCCTTAGCCTGACTGACAAGTTTGAAATCGAGCCTCACCTTGTTCTTCTGACTCCACTCAATAAGCTTGCTCTTGAAATTGACCTCCTTGTATGCCACCTTGTCGATATTAATGAGCTGCGAGAGAATGCGATTCTGCATAAACCTCATACACATGTCATAGCCTCTGTCGAGATAGATGGCACCCACAAGAGCCTCAAAGGCATTGCCGCCCATGTAGTTGTTGTGGGAATTGGAATGTCCCGATGACAGGATGAGACGGTTGATACCCATCTCCTGCGCAAGTTTATTGAGCGTGTCGCGCTGCACTAATTTGCTACGCGTGTTGGTGAGAAAACCCTCTCGTTTGCCCTCAAAGTGGCGATATACAATATCACCTACCACAGCGTCAAGCACTGCATCACCGAGAAATTCAAGTCGCTCGTTGTTTACAGGCTTGCCCTTGGCATTGCGACGGGCAATACTCTTGTGCATCAGTGCGAGCTTGTACAGCTCGATGTTGCGGGGATAGAATCCGAGTATGTCACGAAGGGAAGAAAAAAGCTCCTTCTCCTTGCGGAAAGGGAGCTTTAATCTGTCTATGATACTGTTATTCAGCATACTTCTTGAATACAACACAAGCATTGTGACCACCGAAACCGAAGGTGTTGCTGATAGCGGCACGCACCTCACGCTTCTGGGCTACATTGAATGTGAAGTTGAGATTATAATCGAGTTCCTCGTCATTGTCACCCTCCTCGTGGTTGATTGTCGGGGGAACGATGTCGTTCTTAACAGCAAGCACTGTTGCCATGGCCTCAACAGCTCCGGCAGCACCGAGAAGGTGACCGGTCATCGACTTTGTAGAGCTGATATTCAGCTTGTATGCAGCCTCACCGAACACTTCCTTGATGGCCTTGGCCTCAGAGATGTCACCCACGTGGGTGGATGTTCCGTGAACGTTGATATAGTCGATGTCCTCTGGCTTCAAACCTGCATCCTCAAGTGCGCTCTTCATGACGAGACAAGCACCAAGACCCTCGGGATGAGAGGCTGTGATGTGGTGAGCGTCGGCACTCATGCCCTCGCCTACCATCTCAGCGTATATCTTGGCGCCACGGGCCTTGGCGTGCTCCAGTTCCTCGAGAATGAGGCATCCTGCACCCTCACCCATGATGAATCCGTCGCGACTTGCGCTGAAGGGGCGTGATGCGTGCTCAGGATCGTCATTGCGTGTGCTCAGGGCGTGCATTGCATTGAAACCACCCACACCGCAGGCGCAAATAGCAGCCTCGGCACCACCGGCAACGATAGCGTCGGCCTTACCCAAACGAATCACGTTGAAAGCGTCGGCCAAGGCATTAGTTGAAGAAGCACAAGCAGATGTTGTGGTATAGTTAGGTCCGTGGAAACCGTATTTGATTGAAATCTGACCAGAAGCGATGTCCGCAATCATCTTGGGGATGAAGAACGGATTGAACTTAGGACCGTCAGCCTCATGGAGACCGTAGTATTTCACTTCGTCCTCGAAGGTCTTGATACCACCGATACCCACACCGAAGATAACACCAACACGGTTCTTGTCAACATCCTCAGCGTCAATCTTACTGTCGTTAACAGCCTGTGTGGCAGCTACAAGAGCCAACTGAGTATAGCGGTCCATCTTGCGGGCTTCCTTGCGGTCGATATATTCATTCGTATTGAGACCCTTCACCTCACAAGCGAACTGGGTCTTGAAATTTGATGCGTCAAACAATGTAATAGGCGCTGCTCCACTCTTGCCGGCAACAAGGTTTTCCCATGTCTCCTCTGGAGTGTTGCCCACTGGAGTTACAGCTCCAAGGCCTGTTACAACAACTCTTTTAAGTTCCATTAAAAAAAAGTAAGATTAATAATACAAAAGAAATTGGAATTCGGAGAGGCTGATAATGTCATAACAGACAGCCCACTCCCAATTCCAAGTTCAGCCTATAAAATCATTTATTTGGCGTTCTCCTCGATGTAGCTGATAGCGTCACCTACAGTACCGATCTTCTCAGCCTTGTCGTCTGGAATAGAGATTCCGAACTCCTTCTCAAACTCCATGATGAGCTCTACAGTGTCGAGAGAGTCAGCACCGAGGTCATTTGTGAAACTTGCTTCGGGCTTTACTTCAGCCTCATCTACACCCAGCTTATCAACGATAATAGCCTTTACTTTTGATTCAATTTCTGACATAATTTCTAATATTTAAAATGTTAATAATGTGTTCTTTTCTTAAAATCGGGTGCAAAGTAACAACTTTTATTTCACATTTGCAAATTTTTTGTGCAAAAAATGAAGAAAAATGCACAAACACCCTATAGTTGTGCAGAATCCGACATTCAAAACTGCACATTTCACCTATTTTGTGCAATGATTTTGTCGTTGTGTGCGATAACTGCCCTAATGGAACTCACGCCTCAGTGGATAGTTGCCCCTCAGCTCCTCAAATCCCACAGGATTACTCCTCAGGCGGGCAGTGTCAACCAATGGGTCGTAGAGGTCGAGTGGACTGCCATTATATACAAAATCGGGGGGCAAAGCGGGAGGTGTGACCTCCCCCGGATTGTCGATACCGAAATGTCGGCACAGGGCATCAATCACCATATTGTCGGCAGTGACCTTGCCGTCGGCACTGTAACCAGCGATATGTGGAGTGGCAATGAAGGCACGGTCGAGGAGTTCACTGTTGATGTCAGGCTCACCCTCCCATGTATCAATGACGGCATTCTCCACAACACCTTCGTCCATTGCTTCGAGAAGAGCCTGTTCGTCGATGACTCCACCACGGCTTGTGTTGATTATACATTCAACGGGCCAACTGCGCAAGTCATTAAAATGAGAAAAAAACGCCTTGTCGGCAAGATGCCACGTGGGATGTGGGCCACGTCGGGTGAGCGGCACATGGAACGTGATGACATCGGCACTGGTCATCACATCCTCCAATGAGACGAATGAAGGGTCGTCAATGAAGGGGTCATTGACAATGGTTTTCAGTCCCATTCGCTCACACACTCCCTTGACTTCAGTTCCCACATGTCCGCAACCGACAATTCCCACCGTCCCCGATGTGAAGCCGAGTCGCATGAGAGAAGTCTCTATATACTGTCCCACGGAAGCGGCATTGCATCCGGGACAATTCACCCAATGAATGCCTGCGGAATCGAGCCAGTCAGTGTCGAGATGATCAATACCGATGGTGGCAGTGGCAACAAACTGCACACGGCTTCCCTCGAGCAACGCGCGATTACAATATGTACGCGTGCGCACTATCAAGGCATCAGCGTCACGCACGTCGGAAGCCTTGATTTCTGAGCCGCGGATATATGCCACATCGGGAGTTATCCTGGCAAGCGATTCCCTTATATAAGGTATCTTATCATCAACTATTATCTTCATTTCAGCCGCAAAAGTACACAAAAGTATTTAAAAAACGCACCAATATGGGAAAAAAAATGCAAAATAGTTGGATATTTCAAAAAGTTTATATAGATTTGCACTAAAAATAATAAAACATAGAAGAAAATATGTCATTTACAGAACACTGCAACGTAATTTTCGGACAGGCGATAAGAGACTATCACCTCACCGACAATGTCGATACGCCAATGAACAATCCGTATGACAGAGGCACCATCGACTATAACCTCTATATGAAGTGCTGGATAGACACAGTCCAGTGGCATTTCGAGGATATCATAAGGGACCCCCACATTGATCCAACCGAGGCTCTGCAACTGAAACGACGCATCGACCGCAGCAATCAGGACAGGACCGACCTTGTGGAGGAGATTGACACGTATTTCAGAAAGCAATACAGTGAGGTGAAACCTCTGCCGGATGCAAGACTCAACACTGAGAGTCCCGCATGGGCAGTTGACAGGCTGTCGATACTCGCCCTGAAGATATACCACATGAAAGAACAGGTGGAGAGAGAGGATGCCGAAAAGGAGCATCGCGACAAGTGCGCAGCAAAATTAGAGGTGCTTCTCGAACAGCAGAAAGACCTCGGCCTCGCCATCGACCAACTATTAGAGGACATTGAAGCGGGAACAAAGTACATGAAGGTGTATCGCCAGATGAAGATGTACAATGACCCGTCAACAAATCCTGTGCTTTATAAAAAGCAATAAATGAAGAAAGAGCATATACTTATTATCAGATTCTCAGCCTTGGGAGACGTGGCTATGACCGTCCCCGTGGTGTATTCTCTCGCCAAGACTTATCCTGACCTCAGGATCACGGTGCTGAGCAGGGGTTTCGCACGCACATTCTTTGATGACCTTGCACCCAACGTCAACTTTATGGAAGCTGACATCAACGGCGAATATAAGGGTGTCAAGGGACTGAACGCGCTTTACCGACGGTTGACAGCCAAGAAATTCACTGCCATAGCTGATTTCCACGGTGTGTTGCGTTCGGGTTACCTGAGACTCAGGTTCAACTTCGACAGATACAAAGTGGCTCATATCAACAAGCACAGGAGTGAAAGGAAGTCATTGGTTTCAAAGTCAAGGAAGGTGTTGGCACAAATACCGACATCTTTTGAGAACTATGCCGAGGTGTTGAAAAAGTTGGGATACCCCATTGATATCCAGTTTAAGTCCATCTTCCCCGATGAGGGTGGAAACCTCAATCTGTTGCCGGCCGTCATCGGTCCGCATATCGACTGGGAGGAGTGGATAGGCATTGCGCCATTTGCTGCCCATAAGGGCAAGGTGTATCCTCCCGAAATGATGCAGGAGGTCGTGGAAAAACTAATTGCCGAATATCCCAAGTGCAGGATATTCCTCTTCGGACGCGGGAAACAGGAGGAACAGACATTCACAATGTGGTGTGAACGCTATAGCCAATGCACATACGTTGGCAAGCATCTTGAAACGATGTATCAGGAACTGGTGCTGATGAGCCATCTCGACGTGATGGTGTCGATGGACAGTGCAAACATGCACATGGCATCCTTGGTTGATACACCCGTAGTGAGCGTATGGGGAGCCACCCATCCTTACGCAGGATTCATGGGATGGAACCAAAGCATGGACAATGTCGTGCAATTGGATATGCCATGTCGCCCTTGCAGTATATTTGGCAACAAGCCTTGTCTGCGTGGGGATTTCGCCTGTATGAATCAGATTAAGCCTGAAAGTATTATAGATAAGGTAAATATATTATTAACTATTAAAAAGAAAGGGACAATAAAATGAAAAAGTACATTTGTGACACATGTGGTTGGGTTTACGACCCTGAAGTAGGCGATCCCGAAGGTGGCATCGCAGCAGGAACAGCATTCGAGGACATCCCCGAGGATTGGGTATGCCCACTTTGCGGTGTTGGCAAGGAAGATTTCTCGGTTGTTGAGGAGTAATTTGGGGTAACCGCGGTTACTGATAAAAACGGGAAAAACGAAAAAACGCAAGTTAACACTTCTACCTGTCCGCTGTAGGATCTTACTTTATATAAGACCATACAGCGGACATTTACAATCTGACGTTTTCATCCTTATATGCCAAAATTCTGTCTCTTCTAATATCTTAAAATATCACCTCTGGACCTCCGTGCCTCTGTATTTATTAATTATTATATCACTCCCAATTGGTTGAGGAAGACTATTACTATTAATATCGGACATACGAAGCGCACCATGAAGAGATATATGGGGAAAAATCTGCGATAGACAGTGCCGCAATTGGTGAATTCCATATTCACAACGGCTACTCTCGAACCCCATCCTATATACAAACTCGTCAACAAGGCTCCTATCGGCATCATATATTGTGCTGTGATGCAATCAAAGAAATCCATCATCGACATTCCGAGCAGTTGCAGGTCGTATGCACCACAGGACAACGAACTGAACACGCCTATCACCACAGCTGCCACAGTCACTATCCATGCAGCTGTCTTTCGCGGTTTCTTCAGTTCCTCGTGGAAGTAAGCCGTACCAATTTCGTGCATCGAGATGGTGGAGGTAAGTGCTGCCACTGCCAATAGTGCATAGAACAGGATGGATATCACATAACCTACTATAGGCATACTGGAAAAAGCCTGTTGGAACACATTCGGCAAGGTGATGAACACAAGCGAGGGACCACTGTCGGGACTCGCCCCAACGGAGAATGCCGCAGGGAATATCATGAGTCCTGCCAATATCGCGATGAGAGTGTCAATCACCGATATCTGGAATGCAGATTTCAGGAGATTGGTATCACGACCGAAATATGAAGCGTAGGTGCAGAGGCAAGCCGTTCCAAGGCTAAGCGAGAAGAACGACTGACCGAGGGCAGCAAGCATCACACTGCCGTCGAGTTTTGAGAAGTCGGGCTTAAACAGGAACTCCACTCCAGCCATAGCCCCGGGCAACATACAGGAGGACACGACAAGTATGAGAAGAAGGATGAACAGAGTGGGCATAAGCAGTTTGGATATACGCTCAATACCCTTCTTCACCCCACGGATAATCACCAAATGGGTTATCAATATAAATCCCACCGACCATAATATAGGACTGACCACACCTGAGGAGAACTCAAGGAAATAGTTTCTCACATAATCAGCATCGCCAATTATCTCGCCCGCTATCGAGGCATACAGATATTGCAGACACCATCCCGCAACAACTGAATAAAAACCTAAGATAATGGTGGAGCACAATATTCCAAGTAATCCCACCGCCTTCCATGGTTTTCCCCGCGACATCTTGTCGTAGGCTCTGGCTGCATTGGATGCGGAATGACGGCCAATGATAAACTCATTCACCATCCCCGGGAGACCCAAAAGGAAGATGAACACTATATACACCAAGATGAAAGCAGCGCCACCGTTCTCACCTGCCATATAGGGGAAACGCCACACGTTGCCCAATCCCACGGCACTTCCCGCCGTAGCGAGGATGATGCCAATCTTGCTGCCGAAGCCGCCTCTCGTTTCTTTCGTCATACCTTATTATATTATATTTTGGGGGAGTTAAGGGAGTTAAGGGGAGTTAAAGGGAGTTAAAAGACAATAGTCTTGTTGCTCAAAAATCACTGATGGAGTTCCTATGGACAAAACATACGTCTTTAACTCCTTTCAACTCCTTTAACTCCTTTCAACTCCTTAAAAAAATCATATCAGTCCCAACTGGTGGAGGAATATTATCAATATGCACAACGGACACACGTATTTGATGCTGAAGAGATAGACGTGGAAGAACTTTCCACGCAACGTGCCCCAGTTGGTGAACTCCTCGCGCACTATCTTATGAGGCAGATACCAACCCACCATTAGACAGGTGAGGAATCCGCATACTGGCAAGAACACCTGACCCGTGATGAAATCAAAGATGTCAAACAATGTCTTTCCAAGCATACTCAATGAGTCATAACCGCACAGTGACAACGAGCAGAATGCACCCACCACACTGCACGTCACTGTCACCAACAATGCCGCCCTACTTCTACCCACATGAAGTTCCTCATGGAAAAACGCAGTACTCACCTCATGCAGCGAAATCAATGAAGTCAATGCAGCAAGCGACAACAATGCATAGAATGCCAAAGAGATAATATACCCCAAAACTGGCATTCCGCCAAAAGCCTGTTGGAATACATTGGGAAGGGTGATGAAAATGAGCGACGGACCACTGTCGGGACTCACTCCTACGGAGAAAGCCGCAGGGAAAATCATCAATCCGGCAAGTATCGCCACGAAGGTGTCGATGAGTCCTATCTGCACTGCTGACCTCAGGAGATTAGTCTGTCGGCTGAAATATGAGGCGTATGTGCAGAGGCATCCCATACCAATGCTCATCGAATAGAAAGCCTGACCAAGGGCACCAAGAAGTACATCGGGAGTAACCTTGGAGAAATCAGGCTTAAAGAGGAACTCGATTCCGGCGATAGCATTGGGCAGCATACACGACGACACCACCAACACCAACAACAGGATGAACAATGTGGGCATAAGCATCTTGGATGCCTTCTCAATACCGTTGCGCACGCCATTCTGTATCACGAGATGGGTGATGCCGAGGATTATCACCGTCCATAATATCGGTTTCACGGGATTTGACGAGAAATCGGCGAAATACTGCTTGAAGAACTCAGGGTCGCCCTGAAGATGCCCCATCACCGAGGCATATACATATTGCAGGCACCATCCCGACACCACTGCATAATAGCTCGTGATGAGGAAACCCGTGATGACACTGAGATAACCGATGGCAGCCCACACCTTGCTTCCCGACATCTTTCGGTATGCGCGTGCAGTGTTGGATTGTGCATGTCTTCCGATGATAAACTCGCTGACCATACATGGGAGTCCAAGTATAATCACGCAAAGGATATAAAAAAATATAAAGGCAGCACCACCGTTTTCTCCAGTCATATATGGGAAACGCCATACGTTCCCCAAGCCCACTGCACTACCCGCAGTGGCGAGAATAACACCCAATTTGCTGCCGAAATTTGCTCTTTCTTGCTGTGACATTTTAATTTTCTCTCTAATTTGCTTGCAAAAGTATAAATAATTTCTTAATTTTGCACGCAAATTGCAAAATAAGATGCAAAAAACGTTTTAAAAACACGTATTTGATTAATTAAATGCTCAAAAATGAAAGAAATTACAGTTAAAATTGGAAATATTGTAAGGAAATACCCCGTATCGGTTTTCTTTTTCGTAGTAATATGGTATTTGTCGTTTTTCACACCGCCAAAGACTGAACTCGACGAGGTGGCGTTCATCGACAAATGGGTGCATGTGGCTATGTATGGTGGCACCTGCGGCACATTATGGATTGAATATCTCCTGCGCCACAAATGGCAATGCGACAGGCTGAAGCTCACCTTATGGGCATGGGTAATGCCCATTCTGATGAGCGGTTGCATCGAGCTGCTACAGGAATACTGCACCAACGGCCGACGCAGTGGCGACTGGATAGACCTTGCGGCAAATGCCACTGGTGTCACTCTTGCCGCCCTCTTCGGCTTGGCTCTGAAGAAATTCCGCTGATGGTTTATTATGGGTGTTTAAATCAACTCCAGGTGGTAAACGGATTTGCCGTGAGATGGGAGTTGTAGTAGCGACGGTCTCCAGTTACTTCCCTGTCAATGAATGGAGGAATTTCAAAGGGTTCGTCCTCAGATGACAGTTCCACCTCGGCAATCACGAGACCAATATTCTCGCCATAAAACTCGTCAACCTCGAAGACGTGACCATCGGGCATATTCACGAGATATCGGGTTTTGTCGATAACCCCCGGTTGACAAAGCTCAAAGAGTTGTTCAGCATCACTGAGCGAAATCTCCTTCTCAAACTCAAATCGCGCCATACCGTTGGGCGAGGGTCCCTTGATAGTAAGGAACCCTCGTCCATCGCGAATCCTAATCCTCACGGTTCTGCCACTTTCGCGACAGATATACCCTTGACGGATTTGGCTCTTGGAGGCAGCCATCTGACGATAGCCAGTGGAGTTAACCAAGAATTTTCTCTCTATCTCTATTGCCATTACATCATGATATAGACAGAGTAGATAACGAAGCATATAGCCAAAAATACCAATACTCCGAATATCCAGTTAACCACTTTCTTGCCTTCTTTCTCCTGTCGCGCTTGATAAGCGAGGCGACGTGCGTTGTTTTTCTTGCTCATAGTTTTATATATTTTTAGTTGTTCATTCTTCACTCTGCATTTAATCCTCATCGTTTACGGGGAACTCCATGAGGTATGCCTTGATGAAACCGTCGATTTTGCCGTCCATTACGCCATCTACGTCGGTTGTCTGGAAATTTGTGCGGTGGTCCTTCACACGGCGGTCGTCAAAGACGTAACTGCGGATTTGGCTTCCCCACTCAATCTTCTTCTTTCCCGCCTCAATCTTTGCCTGGGCTTCGAGACGCTTTTTCATCGCACGGTCGTAGAGTTGTGATTTCAGCAGTCGCATGGCATTGTTGCGGTTTTCAAGCTGCTTGCGGCTCTCGGTGTTCTCGATGAGGATTTCCTCCTCCTCACCAGTGTCGGGATCGACATACTGATAGCGTAGGCGCACACCCGTCTCCACCTTATTCACGTTCTGTCCACCGGCACCACCGCTTCGGAACAAGTCCCAGCTCACCTTCGAGGGGTCAACATACACCTCAATGGTGTCGTCCACAAGAGGCGACACGAACACGCTGGCGAAACTCGTCATGCGCTTGCCTTGGGCATTGAATGGCGACACTCTCACAAGACGGTGAACACCATTCTCACTCTTCAGATAGCCGTAGGCAAACTCACCGCCCTCTATTTCCATAGTGACGCTCTTGATGCCAGCCTCGTCGCCATCCTGAAGGTTACTGATGGTCACCTTATGTCCGTGAGCCTCAGCCCAACGCTGGTACATGCGCATGAGCATCGACGCCCAATCCTGACTCTCGGTGCCTCCGGCTCCCGAATTGATTTTCATCACGCAGTCCATCGGGTCTTCCTTCTGTCGAAGCATGTTCTTGAGTTCGAGGTCTTCGATGGCCTTCAGGGCCTTGGCATAGTTGTCATCCACCTCCTCCTCGGTGACCATCTCCTCCTTATAGAAGTCGAAAGCCAGTTGCAGTTCTTCTGCACACGACTTCACCTCATTATATCCGTCAATCCATTTCTTGATAGACTTTACCTTCTTCATTTGCTCCTCGGCTCTCTTGGGGTCATCCCAGAAGTCAGGAGCCTGTGTGCGGAGGTCTTCCTCCTCGAATTCGATTTTCTTTCTGTCTATGTCCAGATAACGATGGAGCGCGTCAGTGCGGTCCAGGATATCTTTCAGTTGTTCTGCAGTTATCATTGTTGTTTTTTTCTTTTCTTGGGGAGTTCTATCTTTTAGGGGAGTTCAAGGAGTTGAAAGGAGTTAAAGTCAATAGTCTCTTCGCTCAATTTTTCTCTATGGAGTTCCTATGGCAAAAACATTTGTCTTTAACTCCTTTAACTCCTTTAACTCCTTTAACTCCTTTAACTCCCTAAACTCCTTTAATTATCTTCATACATCTTGTCAATCTCCTCCCTGTAGTTCTCGTGGATTACCCTTCGCTTGAGTTTGAGGGTGTTTGTCAGCTCACCGTTTTCCATGCTGAAATGATGGGGGATGAGAGTGAAACGCTTTATCTGCTCATAATGAGCGAGTTGCTGCTGTAGGGTTTCTATGCGCTCACCTATCATATCATTCACCTTGGGGTTGGCACAGAGATCCTCACGGCTCTCAAACGGGATGTTATGTTTGCGGGCATATTCCTCAAGAAGGCGGTATTCGGGAATTATCAGTGCCGACACAAACTTGCGCTGGTCGGCAATGATGGCAATCTGGTCGATATACTTGTCAACGAGCAATAGCGACTCAATCATCTGTGGGGCGATATACTTTCCGTTGGATGTCTTGAAGAGGTCCTTTATGCGCTCAGTGAGATAAAGCTCTCCGTCCTTCACGTATCCGCAGTCACCGGTGCGGAAATATCCTTCGGGAGTGAATGTGGTCTCGTTGAGGTCGGGACGGTTGTAATATCCCTTGGTGATGGTCTTGCCCTTGAGCAGCACCTCACCCTCTTCGCTGATTTTCACATCCACCACATCGAGCGGTCTTCCCACCGAACCAATGGTGAACACCTCATCAAGCCGGTCGCACGACACTGTGGCAAGGCTCTCGGTCAATCCATATCCCACCACCATGTTCAGGCCGATGGAATGCACAAATTCCTCAACGTATGCCGACACCGTTGCACCAGCTGTTGGGAAGATATTGGGATTGGTCAGTCCCAACTCCTTGCGCACTATACTGAACAATGTCTTGTTGATGGCCTCATATTCCAGATGAAGCATCAACGGCGGACGCTTTCCGCGGCTTATATATTCGATGTTGTGCTTGCGTCCCACGGCAAGCGCGTTGTGGAAAATCTTTCGCTGGAGGGCACTCGCATTGTCAATCTTCTCCATCACGCCCGTATAAACCTTCTCCCAGAATCTCGGTACAGCCGACATGCTTGTGGGATGAGTCTCGCGCATCGACTGCTGCACCTCCTGCGGATAGGTGTTCACAATCATCCTTGCTCCCACCGACATTCCGAGCAACATCCAGCCCTTCTCGAAGATATGCGCAAAGGGCAGGAAGTTGAGCACACGGTCGTTCTCGCCCACCGGCACTGCCCTTTGGTTGGCCTCCAGTGCGGCATAGTATTGCCCGTGACTGAGCATGACGCCCTTGCTGTCGCCTGTCGTACCACTTGTATATAATATGTTTGCAAGGTCGTCCATCGTTGCCTCAGCCTGAAGCTTGTCCACCTCAGTCTGTCGTGGGAGACCCTCACCTAATTTCAGGAAGTCGTCGAAATACAATGCATTTGGGTCGTGACTGCTGATGCGCACAGTCTTGTCGAAGATGATGATGCGCTCCAATGTCGGGCAAAGCGCGAATATCCTGTGCGCCTTGTCATACTGGTCCTGTTCGCCCACGAAGAGAAACCTCACCTGTGCATCATTCACCATAAACTGAATCTGCTGTTCGCTGCTTGTGGCATAGAACGGAATCGTCACAGCCCTTACACCCCATGCGCCGAAGTCGCAAAACAGATATTGCGCACTGTTGTTTGAGAAGATGCCGATGTTCTCCTGCACCTTCACCCCGAGATTGAGCAATGCGTTAGACACTTGCCTTACCGTTGCCGAGAGTTGGTTCCACGACAAAGACTTCCACTCAGAACCTCCAAATTCCTTGTAGATAATCTCCTCACGGTCGCCATAATTCTTGGCTTGCTCATGCACCAAAACCGATAGATGACAATTCACTTTCATCGCTGTATATTTAAAAATTTAATGCAAAAATACAAAATCTTATGCAAACTACAAAACAATTTGCAAGAATATTTTGTTTTAGGGCAAAATTTTCCATACTTTCTTTTGTATTTCGGGCATTTTTGTATAACTTTGTCCCAAAATTGTAACTATGAACATGAATTACGACAATTATACCGACAAGGCCGTGGCACTGTTGAGCCGGCTGATATCCACATCGTCGGTGAGCCGTGACGAGAAATCGGCAGCCGACATTATGCAGGAATATATCAGCGGGATGGGATTCGAGGCTCATCGTGAGGCCAACAACGTGTGGGCTTTGTGCCATGATTTCGACGAAGGCAAGCCCACCGTCCTGCTCAATGCCCATATTGACACCGTGAAACCGGCTGCCACATGGACTCGCGACCCATTCAAGCCTGAGATTGACGACGGAAAGCTTTATGGCTTGGGAAGTAATGACTGTGGCGGGGGATTGGTGTCTCTGCTTCAGGTGTTTGGGATTCTCGACGGCCGCGAGAGCAACTACAATCTCGTGTATCTCGCCTCAGCCGAGGAGGAGGTGTCGGGAAAGAACGGTTTTGAGCGCGCACTTCCATTGTTGCCGATTATAGATGTGGCGATAGTGGGCGAGCCTACGGGTATGCAGCCTGCCATAGCCGAGAAGGGGTTGATGGTGGTGGATTGCTTTGCCCACGGCAAGACGGGTCATGCCGCTCGCGACGAGGGAGTGAACGCCTTGTATATCGCCATGGATGATATTGCATGGATTCGCAAGCATAAGTTCAAAAAAGTCAGTGAATTGCTTGGTCCCACCAAGATGACTGTCACCATCATCAACTCTGGCACCCAGCACAATGTCATTCCCGACCAATGCGAGTTCACCATCGACATCCGCACCAACGAGTTCTATCGCAACGAGTTTGTACTGTCGCATCTGCAGAAGCATCTTAAGAGTGACTGTCGGGCTCGCTCCTTCCGCCTCAGTTCGTCTAGGATTGACCCCGGGCATCCTATCGTCAGGCGTTGTGTGTCGATGGGCATGAATCCCTTCGGCTCCCCCACACTCTCCGACCAGGCCCTGATGCCGTTTCCCTCGCTGAAACTCGGTCCTGGGGAGTCATCACGCTCCCATTCTGCCGACGAATATATATGTATATCCGAAATCCGCAGTGCCATAGAGACTTATGTCTCGCTGCTTGAGGGATTGGAGATGTGAATTGGAGGAGTTTATTCAGTGAATGCTTGAAATAAAACACAAAGACACAAAGGAAGGAGGATATTTTTTAGATACAAAGACAACAAGCGACTTAAAAGTCGCCACAAAGCCTTCGGATGAAAAACTTTGTGGACTTTGTAAGCAGTTTTGCTGCTCTCTGTATCTTCCGTCAGCGAAAAATGAACTTTGTTTCTTTGTGTCTTTGTGTTCAAAATAAAAAACGATATATGAAAAAACTGCTTTTGACCTGTTTACTATTGACAATCAGCATCCTCGCCAATGCCAAGGGCGAATGGTGGACGGAGGCTGAGGACGCTTCATCCACGGTGACCACCAAGGACGGAGTGACCACCATCATCGCGCCCAAGGGACTCACCCTATGGAACAAAAACAAGATGACGGGCAACACCATCATCGAATATGACGCACGTATCGTCTCCGACCCACAGTTCCGCAACGACAAGGGCGAAATCCGCATCAGCGACCTCAACTGCTTCTGGATGGCTGACAAATGCGGAGGATATGGAGGCAAGTTCGCAAATAACTATGCCCTGAAGATGTATTATATGGGATATGGCGGCAATTGGAACACCACCACACGATTCCGTCGCTACACCGGTTATGCACCCACGGTGGAAGAGGAATGGCTGAAGCCCATCATCCTGCGCGAATACACCGATGCCGATCATCTCATCAAGGCCGACCACTGGTATCACATCCGACTGGAGGCTATCGACGGAAGGGTGAGATATATCATCGACGGAGAATGTCTGGTGGATTATATCGACCCGCACCCGCTCAAAAGCGGATATTTCGGATTCCGCACAACCCTCGCACATGCCGAGATGAAAAACTTCACCTATTCCTGCGTCAATCCCGACAATGGCGGCATCACCCTCAAATGGATTGGCGGCAAGGGACAAGGGGCGGTCACCTTTGGAGTGCCCTTCGACCAAGGGGAGATTAACGGCCGCAACAATGCCTTCATGCTGAAAACCGACAAGGGCGAGAGCATCAACTTCGAGACCCGCACTCTTGCCTCATGGCCCGACGGCAGCTGCAAGTGGCAGGCTTTCACTGCCGTCATTCCGCAAGACGTTGACTCATGTGTTCTTTCTGTGGATTTTGATTACTCTCAACGCAGGCCGCAGGCGAGACGCCTGCGCTCCCAGAGGCATCCGCATCAAAACAAGGTTGGAAAGGGAATTTGCGATGTCGAGGGCATCATCCCCCCGTTCTCCGTCACCCTCAATCATAAGACATCTCCAATTAGAAAGCATATCATTGAGCGTCAGGGATATATCAGCACTGTGCATAAATACACCGGCGACAACTTCATAATCCGTGCATATACATATCGCGGAAGCAGACAGGTGACATTCGTGCATACACTGCTCGTTGACAGCACTCTCAACAAAGAGGGACTCAACGAACTGTCAATCCACTTCAAGGTGCCCATGCACGGTGAGGCTTACGAGAGATACGTCCAATTTGACGACCGCACACCGATGTCAGTGCAACCGCTTATTGCCCGACGTCCCATCGACATGGAAAGGAAAGACCCCAACACGCTTCACGCCCTCCGGCATATCGCGAAATGGGACGGATTCCGCCTCAGCCAACTCTCGCCCAACGGCTATTCCATCCGTAAGCGCGCCACAAGCCTTAACCCATGGATTGGCACCATCGAGGGCACGAGAAGCAACGGGCGCATGGAGATTGGCGACAGCACATCCGCAACGGTTTTCCGCCTGAAGGATTTTTGGCAAAGCTATCCCTCCACACTGCAAGTAGATAACGCGAGGGGCGATTCAGCCACAGTCACCGTCTCGCTCTACTCCCCCGAGGCCGAGGCATACAGTTTCGCCCATTACGACACCATCGCCCACTCGCTCGAATCCTCCTACGAGGACGTGCAACCGGGGATGAGCATTGCATGGGGCATAGCGCGCACGAGTACATTATATATAAATCCCGACTCCGACGAGGAGAGCATCCTGCTGCCCACTCCAGCCTATCTCCACCGCAAGAGGGCTTTCGGCATCTGGAGTCTGCCTGTAAGGGAGAACAGTCGCGACTCGCTCGTGGAGGGCACTCTCGACGGCATCATGGACTTCTACGAAAGGGAGATTGAGCGAAACGGATGGTATGGATTCTTCAACTATGGAGACGTGATGCACGGATATGACGCAAGTCGCGACCAATGGCGGTATGACGTGGGAGGATATGCCTGGGACAACACCGAGCTGGCTTCGCCCTCGATGTTCTGGTATCAGTTCCTGCGCACTGCCGACCGCCGTATATGGCGTATGGCGGAGGCGATGACCCGACATTGCTCCGAGGTTGACACTTATCACGCTGGACCTCATGCGGGACTTGGAAGCCGTCATAATGTGGTGCATTGGGGATGTGGAGCCAAGGAGTCGCGAATCAGTGAGGCTTGGTGGAACAGGTTTATGTATTATCTCACAGCCGACGAGCGTCTTGGCGACATCATGCACGAGGTGGCTGATGCCGACACCTTATTATATACTCTCGACCCCATGCGTCTCGCACAACCACGGGAGAAATACCCGTGTTCGGCTCCCGCACGACTGAGGATAGGTCCCGACTGGGTGGGGTATGCCTCCAACTGGCTCACTGAATGGGAGCGCACGGGAAATCTGAAATATCGCGACAAACTGCTAGCCGGCATGAACTCCATAGTCAGTCTGCCCAATCATTTCTTCCAGGGTCCGATGGCTTTGGGATATGACCCATCCACAGGCATCATCTCCACCGACATGCCCGATGAGCAGACCACCAATCATCTCATGCCCATCATGGGAGGATTCGAGCTAATCAACGAGCTTCAGCTGTCGATAGACAATCCTCAGTTCTTCTATCTTTGGCGCATACACAACAGCCAATACAAGGAGAAGGCATTCGAGATAAAGCGCAACAAGTTCAGGATTCCGCGCCTGCAGGCTTATGCCGCATGGCAGGGGAACGCCCCCACCGCCAAGGCAGCCTGGGCGAGTCTCCTGGGCAATCTCCCCCTCGCGCCCAAGCCAACGCTATGGACAAACGATTGCGCCACATGGACCATGGACGCGATATTCATGCAGGAGACACTGAGGAATTGGAAGTAAGAGATTTTGGGAGTTAAAGGAGTTAAAGGAGTTATAAGGAGTTAAAGGACATATGTTTTGGCCTTAGGAACTCCAAATATAAAAGCTGGGCAAGAGACTATTGTCTTTAACTCCTTTTAACTCCATTAACTCCATTAACTCCCCTAAAAAAATATATAACACTTATGAAAATAAAAAACACATATTTAGCAGCAATTATGGCAGTCGCACCATTGGCGACATGCAATGCACAGACAGTAGTTAACGATGCCACCACACCGCTTCACCTGATGAAGCCGGCATATAAATACAACTACGGAGTGCCTGACCGAAAAGACGTCAAGGCAAGTATCGACCGAGTTCTTAACTATCTCGACAAGTCCACCTTCGCCGAACTCGACGAGACGGGAAAGCACCTGCGCAAGGGCGACTTCCGGCTCACGTCCTACGAGTGGGGAGTCACCTATTCGGCCATGCTCAGGGCAGGCGAGACCACAGGCGATGAACGCTATACAAAATATGCCATCGACCGCATGAACTTCCTCTGTGAGCAGGCCCCGAGATTCATCAAGATGAAGGAGAAAGGCGAGAAAATCGACAACCTCATGGAACAGGTGGTGTCGCCCGACGCCCTCGACGACTGTGGGGCCATCTGCTGTGCAATGCTCAAGGCAAAGGATGTCAAGGGCAAGAAAAACGAACATCTGTGGAATGAGCAGATAGCGAGATATTACGACTTCATCGCCAACAAGGAATATCGCTACACCGACGGCCAGTTTGCGCGCCTTCGTCCCGTGAAGAACACGGTGTGGCTCGACGATATGTTCATGGGCATACCAGCCCTTGCCTTCAATGGCGACTGGAATGAGGCAGTGCGACAGTTCCGCCTGTTCCGCGAAAAGATGTGGGTGGGCGAGAAGTCGCTCTACCGCCACGGATGGACTCCCACAGAGTCAGGCTATCATCCGTCGTTCTTCTGGGGAAGGGCCAACGGATGGGCATTGCTCACGGCCTGCGAGTTGCTCGACGTGCGCGAGGACGGATATATCCTCGACTGTTTCAAGCAGCATCTCAACGGGCTTATGGCCTTGCAGTCGGCAGACGGAGCCTGGCACCAGTTGCTCGACCGCAACGACACTTATCCCGAAACCTCATGCACTGCCATTTATGCCTATTGTCTTGCCCATGCCATCAACAAGGGATGGATTGAGCCGGAGCCATACATCGGTCAGACTCTACTTGCCTGGAACTATGTGTCTGCCCACATCACCGACGGCGGTCAGGTGGAAGGCACATGCGTAGGCACGGGTCTCGCCTTCGATCCCGCATTTTATGCCTATCGTCCCGTTAACAACTATGCCGCCCACGGCTATGGTCCCGTGATATGGGCAGGAGCAGAGATATATGCCCTTCTCTCCACCCGTTGCATCAAGACCAACGACTGTGCCGTCCACTATTATCCCGTGGACCCCAAGACCGACGAGCCGATATTCTACGTGGAGTAACCGGGGAAACCAAGGTAACCAAGGATAACACGAGTAATCAGGGATAGCCAAGGATAACCCAAGTAACCTGGGAAAACCGAGCAACCTGGGAAACCCAAGTGACTGGAGAAACTATCAATAAAATTGTACATTTAAAAGAAACGCCCTGAAAGGGCAAAAGCATTATAGTAGAAATGAATAACGCTTTTGCCCTTTCAGGGCGATTAATAGCAATCACATTCCCCAGGGCGTTGCCCTGGGCTAAGGGCTTTTGGGCTTTCAGCCCGAGAAAACCTTTCGATATGTATGGTTGGGATGCGCAGCCTCTGGGAGCGTGGGCGTCTCGCCCGCGGCCTGTCGAGAAAGCATATTTTTTTCTCCTGCGATGATTTTGATTACTCTTTACGCAGGCCGCAGGCGAGACGCCTGCGCTCCCAGAGGCATCCGCGTCCCCAACCATACAGGTCGAAAAAGTTTCACGTCCGCAAAAACCATACAGGTTGAAAAAAAGTTTTACGTCACCCTGAACACAATGCGGAAGGAACTCTCGTTATAGCTCGTGCTCGTGATGCGGAATGACCCTATCTCCCCCGTGGATTCCACATGCTGGCCTATACACGGACACACGTCATAGTCGCCGATTCTCACGAGTCGCAAGGTCTCGCTTGCGTCATCCGGCAACTTGTCGAGCTTGATTCCCTCGGGGATATTGTCCCGGGTGACGAACTCGTAAGTCACGGGCAGGTCGGCAGAAATCAGTTCATTGATTTTCCGCTCTATATCCGCAATCTGTTCCGCTGTCGGACATTCGGGCAAGTCAAAATTTATCTTGCTCTTCTTTCTCTCGATATGCGCATTCTTCGACCTCCCACATCCGAACATCCTCACCATAGTCTGGTTGAGCAGATGTTCGGCAGTGTGCGAGGGCCGGTGCTCACTCTTGTTATGCTCATTCAATACTGGTTGTTCCATAATCTCATATATAATCCTAACTAATCATTTGCAAAATTACTCATTTTTTCTTATATATCAATCATATTTTCTGAAATATTGCAATTTTTTCAAAATATTATCGGAGATTTCGCTTGTTACTTGGAAAAAAATGTATTTTTGCACGCGAAAAGAATTGTAACTCAAAGAGAAAAATGGAAAAAATCATAAGATACCTCATCATCACACTGATATTGCTGCTCAACACGGTGATGGCTAATGGCGACAACCGGACGGAATGTGACCGCTACCGCAAGGAAATAGCCACCGTGGACTCAGCCAGCGTGCAGAGCTACATAGCGCAGGTGAACAAGCAACGTGCCGCCAACCAGGTGGCGCAACAGACACTGCGCAACAACCACCAGAGAAACATCCTCATGACCAGCATCGTGGCGGGCGGACTGCTCGTGACGGCACTGCTCGCCATGGGACTCATTATGCTCCGGAGATACAACCGACGGCTGAGAGAGTCGGAGGAACGCCTGAACGACGCGCGACGGATGGTGGAAAACTCGGTGAGGCTGAAAAACCTCTTCCTCTCGAACATGAGCCACGAGATACGCACTCCGCTCAACGCCCTCGCGGGATTCTCAGCCATACTGGCCGACGAGAGCCTTGACGACGAGAGCCGCAAGCAGTTTGAATGTATCATACAGCAAAACTCCGACCTGCTCATGAAGCTCATCAACGACGTGGTGGATTTCTCCAACCAACAGAACGGCGAGATGCAGTTCCGCATGCAGAGGCACGATGCCGTGGAGATATGCCGCAATGTGGTGAAGACAGTGGATAAGGTGAAACAGACCAAAGCCACAATATCATTCACCTCCGACCTCGACTCGCTCCCCGTCACCACCGACGAGGCCCGCCTGCAGCAGCTGCTCATCAACCTGCTGGTGAACGCCAACAAGTTCACCAAGGAAGGCTCAATCACCCTCTCGCTCACCACAAAGGACAACATGGCCCACTTTGCCGTCACCGACACGGGATGCGGCATAGCCCCCGACAAGCGCGAGCAGGTGTTCAACCGGTTCGAGAAAATCAACGAAAACGCACAAGGCACGGGACTCGGACTCTCGATATGCCGATACATCATCGAGCGTCTCGGGGGCAAGATATGGGTTGACCCCGATTATGACAAGGGCGCACGATTCTGCTTCACCCACCGCCTCGTCTCCATCGCCCTCCTGCTGCTCGCCACATTCGGCTCATACGCCAAGACCGCCGAGGAAATCAAGGTTGACAGCATGCGCAAGGAAGCAAGAAGCATGCCCCACGGCGAGCAGAGGCTGCAGAAGCTGTCGGAACTCGTCACCGTGTCGCAACTCATGCCCGACGGCATCAAGGACGCTTATCTCATGCTCGAAGAGGCGGAATATCTCAAGAACGACACCTCGCAAGCCAATGCCCTGGCATATATCGTCAATCATCACTACATGTACGACGAAACCGTGGATAGCGTTGTCTATTGGGCAAACCACGGCCTGGAGGTGGCACGCAAATGCAAGAGCTGGAGGATGTACTTCGAGATGCAATACACGCTCATCAACTCATACATCTTCAACGGCCGGTATGAATACGCCCTCGACGAGTCGATGAAAATGCTCGAAGAAGCCACAAGGCAGAAAAACTACTCGGGCATAACCAAGGCATACGTGGCACAGGCTCAGATATATATCGGCACATACCGATGGCACGAGGCCGACGAGGTGATACGCAAGGCTCATAAGACAATGTACAAGGAGGACGACCTGCAGATACAGTTCACAGTGCTGATGCACCTGCTCGACTACAGTATCTCGGTGCACAAGTTCGAACGCATGGGCAAGGCTCTCGACGAGATTGAAGTCATCATGGACAAGATGCTGAAGATGGCACCGGGGATGGACATCACGCTCAACGACCACCGCCTCTTCATGGAATACTGCCACATCCTCTACTGGTCATACAGGCACGACTTCAAGAAGGCTGCCGCCCACGAGGCCAAGGGCAGGGTATTCTATGACCGCCTGAGCTATCCCCCCTACAAGCCGCTATATCTCTACGCCCTCTGCTTCAACCGCATAGAGCGCGGGATGCTCGACGAGGCAATGCAAATCAACCTGAAGGCCACGAAACAAAGCGAGGAAATCAACGTAAGGACAGCCAACAAGATGTTCTGCCTCACGATGCAGGCCGACATCCTCTACAAGCAGCAACGCTACGGTGAGGCCCTCGCCATATACAAGCGGCTAAAGCACACCACCGACTCCATAAGCTCAGTCATGTCGAAGGAGCAGATTGACGAGCTTCAGAAAATCAGCCATATCAGCAACCTGAAAGCCGAGGAGGAAAAGCTGAAGGCACAGAGTGCCACGGTCGTAATGGTGCTCTTAGGCATAGTGATGACAGTGCTCACAGGCATTATGATGAGACTCGCACTGACCCACCGCCGACTGAAATGCACTGAGAGCGAGACCGCAAAGGCTCTCGAGGAGTCGAAGGAGAACAACCGTCAGAAGGAGCGGTTCTTCAACACCATGAGTCAGGCCATACGCACTCCGCTGCAGGAGGTGATGGACATGTCGAAGAGGATGGTGGAGGACACGACGCTCACGGTGGAACAACGCTCCCGGATGGCGGACAACATCCGCAGCCACACCGACCGCCTGATGTATCTCGTGACGGGCGTGCTCGACCTCTCGCGCCTTGAGTCGGGCATGACCAAATGGCAGATTTCCCCGCATGACTTCATTGCCGTATGCCGTGATGCCATGGCCATGGCTTCGGCGAAATGGCCCGCAGCCCGATACGAGCTCGACACCGACGTTGAGGAATTCCCCTGCGACATCGACGCCCCACGCCTGCAGCAAGTGATAGAGAGCCAGCTGACGGGCACCATCGACCTCCCCGATTTCGAAGGCGAGGTGCGCATCATCATCCGCCACAAAGCCTCCTCCCTCTATCTCAAAATAGAAGACAGTCCCCTCGTCTCACAACCCCAGAACGAGATCACCCAATTGCGTCAGGACATCAACCGCCTGACCCTCGCTTATTTCCCGTTCCTCAAGATACTATAGTATGACAAATCTTCAGTAATTGTACGACTATCTCGGAGGTTTTTAATTAGACCACAATTATGGAGTCAACTGATTATTCACCATTCGCGTCATGTATGACTGGATGATGGCTTTCACTTGACGCTCCATATCTGTGGCTACCTTTGTCTCTTTCGACAATAGGTTGTCTTTGAGCATGAGGTCGGTGCGGAATCTATATAGGGCCTTGGCCTTCTGTCCGTCGAATTGCAGGAGCCAGTCGCCCTTGACGTATTGGTACATGCCGTTGAGATAGTTCACTGCCCATGTGTCCTCGTCCTTAGTCGTGAGCAGGTCGCAACCAAATGCCACATACTTGCGGTCATATCCTAAATAAGACAATACCGTGGGCATGATGTCAATCTGTTGCGCGATGGCGTTGCGCATACCTGGTTTCAAGTCTCCGCTTGGATCGAAGAAGATAATCGGCGAGCAAAATCCGCCGAGGTCTGTCTGATAATACGCATGGTCGCTCAGGTTGGTGTGGTCGCTTGTTATTACAAACAAGGTGTTGTTATACCAAGGTTGCTTCTTGGCCTTCTCGAAGAACAGGCGCAAGGCATTGTCTGTGTATCTTATGCACTTGTGTATGGCTATGCCCTCTTCCTTATATATATCCTTGTATTTCTCAGGTATCTTGTAGGGATGATGGGATGAGGCGGTGAAGACAGCCGACACAAAAGGTTGCTTGAACTCTGACATCTTCGTGGCAAAGAACTGCAGGAATGGTTCATCCCATATAGCCCACATGCCGTCGAAGTCGTTGTCGCCTCCAAACCGTTTGTCGGCATCATATTCCGTTCTGCCGAAATAGTCGATAAATCCAGTCTTGCGCGCAAATGCCTGGAAACCCATCGAGCCGTTCTCTGCCCCGTGGAAGAAGGCTGAATAATATCCCTTGTTCTTCAGTTCGCCCGCAATTCCGCTCACGTCGTTCATCGAGGCGGGAGTGAGGAAGAACGGTTCTACAAACATCGGGATGCTCGACAATATGCTCGGCATACCGTCGATGCTCTTCCTACCGTTGCAATAAGAGTAGAGGAATGTCTGGCTATGCTGCATCAGTGAATCCACAAAAGGAGTATATCCCTTGTATTTCCCTCCGTCGAGCCATTTGTTGTAGCCACCGATATATTCCCTTCCGAAACTCTCGACGATTAGAATCACTACGTTCTTCTTTGATGACTGATTACTGATTATTGATGATTGATTATTGATTATTGATGACTGATTATTTCTGAGGGGTGAATATAGTGCGTTCATTTCTTCCTCTGACATATATTCGGGAATCTCGAAGACCTTTTTGCCTATGGTGCGGATGAGCGAGAATGGGGTGTTGAGCACAATGCCAGCCTCCTGTGGATGAGCCACATATTGGTTGGCATTGCTGATGGTTATAGGTCTCACGGCTGTGGTTGCACCACCGCGCATACCGCATATACAAAGAGGGATAAAGAGCCCGAAGCAAACTGTCTGCACAATGTAATATCTGACGAGTTCCCTGCCTCGTGGCTTGCCTGCAGCGTAAGTCCTTAGCTTGCTATTGCCCAACAGATTGCCATCACCCATGAAATAGAATTTCCACAATCCCCACATTAATATAATAAATAGGAGAACAAGATACCAGTGGCTGAGGAACTCCACACCGATGACACTGCCGATGTTCCCCTCGTTGCTGAACTCCGAGAACACGGTGGTGGTAGTGCGTCGCATGGTGTATTTGAAATACACGCAGTCGGCGAGGTTGGCGGCTAAGCATGCTCCATTCACTATGATATACACCCACTTGGCCGTCATCTGCCATCCCCTCATCTCCTTATAATGCAGAGGTATTAGCATCAGCAAGGCATATAATACATTAGTATATAGTATGGCAGAAGTGTCGAACATCCATGCCCCATGCATCATCTCCGGCACTGAACTCCATTGGAAATCCGAGGCGAACATTCCCCAGTTCTCCATCACGAATGCCACACGGCACACGCCGTAGGCAATATATATTAATATAAGGTTAAGTAAAAACCTCAAAGGTGTTGTTCCTAATAAATTCTTCATTTAATAATATTTTTCACTTAATAAACACAGAGTCACGGAGTTGCAGAGTTTTTTAATTTTTCAACACAAAGCTACAAAGCTTACATAAACCTTTGTTCCTTTGTGTTTAAATAAAACCTCTGTTCCTCAGTGTCTCTGTGTTTACCCCATAAAAGATTATTTTCAACACCCCAGCGCCACGTCCAGCACCATCATCAGCACAAATCCAATGGCGAAGCCAATGGTGCTGATATTGCTGTGCTCACCTGCACTCGCCTCGGGGATAAGCTCCTCAATCACCACATACAGCATCGAGCCGGCTGCAAAGGCAAGCATATAAGGCATTGCGGGAGTGAGCCACGACGTGAGCAGGATAACGAGTATAGCCCCGATAGGCTCCACAATACCGCTCATACTGCCGATTAGGAAAGAGCGCCAGCGCGAGTTGCCTTCCGCCTTCAGAGGCATCGACACAATAGCCCCTTCGGGAATATTCTGTATGGCAATACCTATTGACATCGTCAGGGCACCCATTGCCGTAATGCCCATATCCCCTGAAAGGAATCCTGAAAGCACCACTCCCACAGCCATTCCCTCGGGCAGATTGTGAATGGTGACCGCAAGCGAGAGCATCGCCGTGCGCGAGAGTCCTGACTTCATTCCCTCGGGATGGTCGTCGCCTATATGCAAGTGGGGAGTGAACTGGTCGATGGCAAGTAGGAATCCTATGCCAAGCAAGAATCCCACTGCCGACGGCAAAACCCTCATAATACCCTCCGCATCGGCGGTAAACTCGAGACTTGGCATAAGCAGCGACCAGAACGATGCCGCCACCATCACTCCCGAGGCAAAGCCGAGGAGCGATTTCTGCACCACCACATTCATCTCATGGCGCATGAAAAACACGAATGACGCGCCAAGTACAGTGCCCAAGAATGGCACCAATAAACCTATTGCAATTCCGTCCATATAATTAAATTATGCTGCAAAATTAATCATTTTATTGCATATCTTATTCAATTTGCAAACATTTAACACCAAACTCTTGTCAGATTAAGGAAAAAAAGCTATTTTTGCACAAAAAAAAGTATTAACCAGAACTTAATAATACAAAAAGACAAAATGGAAAAAAGGTACGGACATTTCGATGACGCCAACCGTGAGTATGTCATCACCGACCCCAAGACCCCATGGCCTTGGATCAATTATCTCGGCAACGAGGATTTCTTTTCACTGATATCCAACACCGCCGGTGGATATAGTTTCTATAAGGATGCCAAGTTCCGCCGCATCACCCGCTATCGCTACAACAATGTGCCGATGGACAACGACGGACGCTATTTCTACATCAAGGATGGCGACACGATATGGAGTCCGGGATGGAAACCGTGCCGCACGCCACTCGACTCCTACGAGTGCCGCCATGGTATGGGATATACGCGCATCACCGGTGTGAAGAACGGCATCGAGGCTTCCGCCCTCTTCTTCGTGCCTCTCAAAACTTGGGCTGAGGTGCAGAAGCTCACATTGCGCAACACAACCGCTGAGCCTAAGAGCCTGAAACTTTTCTCTTTCACCGAGTGGTGCCTGTGGAATGCCGCCACCGATATGGAGAACTTCCAGCGCAACTTCTCTACCGGTGAGGTGGAGATTGAAGGCTCTACCATATATCACAAGACTGAGTACCGCGAGCGTCGCAATCACTATGCTTTCTATACGGTAAACACTGATATCCAAGGATTTGACACCGACCGCGAGACCTTCGTGGGATTGTATAGCGAGAAATCAGCCCCCGATGCAGTCGTGGAGGGCAAGCCCCGCAACAGTCATGCCCACGGATGGAGTCCTATCGCCTCACAATATATAGAGGTGGAGCTTGCCCCTGGGGAAAGCAAGGACTTCGTGTTCCTCCTCGGATATATCGAAAATGAGCAGGATGAGAAGTTCGAGTCCAAGCAGGTTATCAATAAGACCAAGGCACACACCCTTATCGAGGCTTTCAACACTACGGCCAAGGCTGACGCCGCCTTTGCACAGTTGAAGGACTACTGGAACCGGCTGCTTTCTATATATAGTGTGAAGAGCGGCAACGACAAGCTCGACCGCATGGTGAACATCTGGAACCAATACCAGTGTATGGTGACGTTCAACTTCTCACGTTCTGCCTCGTTCTTCGAGAGTGGAGTAGGGCGTGGAATGGGATTCCGCGACTCCAACCAGGACCTCGTCGGTTTTGTTCATCTTGTGCCAAGTCGTGCACGTCAGCGCATCATCGACATCGCCTCTACTCAGTTCCCCGACGGAGGATGCTACCATCAGTATCAGCCCCTCACCAAGCGAGGAAACAACGATATCGGTGGCGGATTCAACGACGACCCATGCTGGCTCATCTTCGGTACTGCCGCCTATCTCAAGGAGACTGGCGACTTCTCTATCCTTGTCGAACCAGTGCCATTCGACAATCAACCAGGAAGCGAGAAAACCCTCTTTGAACATCTCAAGATATCAATGGAGCATGTCACCAATAACCTCGGTCCTCATGCCTTGCCACTCATCGGTCGTGCCGACTGGAACGACTGTCTCAACCTCAACTGCTTCTCTTGGGATCCCAACGAGAGTTTCCAAACCACAGAGAACAAGAGCGAAGGCTCGAAGGCTGAATCACTCATGATTGCAGGCTTGTTCGTGGTTACAGGCAAGGAATATGCAAAGCTCTGCCGCACTCTCGCCGCCCGTGGTGAGGATGCCGCCAAATATGGCATTGCCGACTTCACCGCCGAGGCAGATGCCATGGAGAAGGCAGTGAACAGCATGGACGAGGCTGTGCAGAAGCACGGATGGGACGGCGAGTGGTATCTCCGTGCCTACGACTTCTATGGCAACAAGATTGGTTCAAGCGAGAACGAGGAAGGCAAGATCTTCATCGAGAGCCAGGGCTGGTGCACCATGGCTGGCATCGGACTCGACAAGGGTATGGTTGACAAGGCCATAGACTCAGTTGAGAAGATGATGGACTGCGAGCATGGCATTGTGCTCAACAATCCCGCCTATACCGTATATCACGTCGAGATGGGTGAGATTTCATCCTATCCCGAGGGCTACAAGGAGAATGCCGGAATATTCTGCCACAACAACCCATGGGTTATCATCGGTATGACAGTGGCAGGACGAGGCAACGAGGCTTGGGAGCACTACACCAAGATTCTGCCTTCATACGTGGAGGAAAGTCAACAGACTCTCCACAAGGTTGAGCCATACGTCAACTGTCAGATGGTGGCAGGTAAGGATGCCTACAAGCCCGGCGAGGGCAAGAACTCATGGCTCACAGGAACTGCCGCATGGATGTGGCTCACCGTCAGCCAGTATATCCTCGGCATCCAGCCCGACTACGACGGACTTGCCGTTCGTCCCTGTCTCCCTTCCACAGCCAAGGAATACACCGTCACCCGTCGTTATCGTGATGCCGAATATGTCATCACCGTCAAGAACCCCGACGGCAAGCAGTCTGCCAAGGTGTCTCTCGTAATCGATGGACAGCCCGTAGCCGGCGACGTGATACCCTACGCTCCCGGCAAGCACGAGGTAGTGGCAACGCTTTAATTATTAACTCAACTTACGGAAGTGGGGAAGTTAAAGAAGTTAAGGGAGTTAAAGACGTATGTTTTTCCCCCGAAAACTTCCTAAATGAACGAAAAGACAATTGTCTTTAACTCCTTTAACTCCAAAAAGTTGAGCAAATGCGAAACTTAAGTTATAAATTTTATGAAGGTATTAAGGAGATTTCTTGTCGTTTTGTCGGTATTGCTGGCATCGACATCTGTGGTGGCTGAGTCCACCGAACCGGTAGTCGGAATTGTCAACCGCACGAATTGCGGTGGTTTTTGGCGTTATGACTTCAACTATGAGACTGTTGATGCCGACGGCGAGACACCCATCGTGCTCTCCGCAGCCATCTTCATGACCCCGGATGTTCACGACAAGGAACTGAAGGCTAAAGGATGTGGACTGATTAACCACTACACCATCACCGACGACACGCAGCGCCCCACCAACGTGCAAAGTGGATTCACGCTCGAAGGAATCCTGACCAACTCAAACTATTTCATGATTGAGTCAGACGGATTCGGGTTCGGACTTGATGTAAAGAACAACCAGAAGTACCTTCAGGGCAGGGCGGCGGCACGTGTGAACATCGACGCATTCCTTGCCGGGCGCAAGCTGCTGGAGGCTGAGGGATATGAATATGAGAACGTGGTGCTCAACCTCGGCTATTCCCAAGGCGGCAACTCGGGCATGTGGGTCAACCGTCTTGTGGCAGAGGGCTATCGCAGTGATGAACTGCCCAAGATTGATTATTGCATCATCGGCGGCGGTCCCTACGACATGTATGCGCATTACCGCAAACTTGCATCGGATAATATGTCGCAATACCCTGTAGCCCTGCCCCTTATCCTCAGCGGAATGATTGACGCAGGTGGATATAAGGTGAAGAACGAGGACCTTTTCAACGACGATTTCGTGCAATATCTGCCCGAACTGTTCGACTCAAAGGAACACGACACGGATTACATCAACAACTTCATCTACGAGAAGTATGGTAGTGCCAACGACAAAAGTCTGCCTATCGACAAAATTGTGAAACCGGCATTCTTCGACGAGGACAGTGAGACGATGCAGGATATCATCTATCACCTGAAGCAGAACTCCCTCGTATATGACACATGGAAGCCAGAGAATACCGACCGTATCTCATTTGTACATTCCACGGCCGACGAGGTTGTCCCCTTCCTCAACCAGGAAAGCATGGAGACCCATCTGCTTGCCAATGGCTATGACACCTTCGACATCGACGACTCCTCCACCGAAAAACATACCGACACCGGCACTTATTATGTATTGAAGGCAGCTGTGCTTATCAGTTCATTTGTCCCTGCAGGCTTGGAGGACGTGTTCAGCAGGATGCCGGCTGAGAACACTCACGACATCTACAGTATCGACGGCCGCCTGATTCGCAAGAACACAACGCTTAGCGATGCCTTCCGCACATTGCCCAAGGGAGTATATGTCATTAACGGACGCAAGATTGTCAAGGAGTAAACAGTGACTTCACTCTTCATTCCATCGAACATTACAATCCCAAACGATAGCCCACCGTGACGGAGAACACACTGCTGCGCATCTTGTCTGCGTAACCGTCGAGATTCCACTTGTTCAATCCGATGCGGTATTGGGCTTCGAGGATGACATTCTCATATTCATAGGAAAAACCTACGGGAATCGAGATGTCGAAATGCTTGTAGCCGTCCTTCACGTCGAGTTCTTCTGAGAGATATACATCGCTGCCATCCTGTGCGGGATTGCCGTCGGCGTCATAGTAGATGATATTGCCGGGATTCAACCTGTCGTAGAGTCCCGACACTACATTGTACTTGAGTTTTGCCGACAGCATGAATCCCAACTGCACTCCGGCCTTCAGGGCGAAGTTGTCGGTGAGATAGACATTACACTTGACAGGGACATTCAGAAATCCAAAGTTAACCCTCATATCCTCATATTTGCTGAATTTATACAAATTATCCGAGCCTTCCGCCTTATCGGCATAATGGAAATCCTTGAATTTCTCGCTCAGCAAGGCATACATAGCCCCTACAGTCACGCCGATTCGGTCGTGCACCATGTATTCGACATCCAAGCCTCCCTCATATCCCAACTTATAGGATGAGTTGACGCATTTGCTGCCGTCTTCGCCAAACCACATTTTGTCGCCTGAGAGTTTGGAGAGATTCACCCCCAACCTCGGTATTATCGACCATTCGCCTGTCTCGCGCTTCTGTGCGTCGGCATTTGCAGTCATGCCGCAAACGAGCAACACAGCCATAATCCTTGAAATCACGTTCTTCATAATCGTTGGTATTTAATTGATTGTTTAAATGTCATGTGCAAAGGTAATGATAATATTCGAAAAACAACAATATTTTAATGGAAAAATGCATTTTTTATTTGGATATGTGACAATTAATGCTTAATTTTGCAGCGAAATGCGGGCTTACCTCTCCTGCAACAGACATTAAAGCTATGGGTACATATATAAACAAAGGTAATAGTGAGTTTCGTGACATTGTCACTCACGAGTATGTTGACAAGACATCGCTGATACCACTTATCAACGCCACGCTCAACTCCGAGCGTCGCTACAGTTGCGTCACACGCAGCCGCCGCTTCGGCAAGTCGATGGCGGCCAAGATGCTGTGCGCCTACTACGACAAGTCGTGTGACTCGCGCGAGCTTTTCGTGGGATTGAAGGCAGAGCAGGACAAGTCGTTTGACACTTATCTCAACAAGTACCGTGTGCTTTATCTTGACGTGACTTCATTTACTGCAAGGCCTGAGTTGCGTGTGAATATCGTGCGAAACATCCAGAATGAGATTTGTTCTGAATTAAAGAAGAATTTCCCCGATGTTGACTATTCGGAGACAACTGATCTTATGGGGGTGCTTTCAGCTATTCACGAAGCCACAGGCGAAAAGTTCTTTTTTATCATCGACGAGTGGGATGCCATCTGCCGCGAGTTGCCCCTTTGCCATAAGATGAAGGGCGCCCCCGAGACCGTCACTCCCACTATTATGGATGAGTATGTCATGCTGCTCCGCCGCTTGTTCAAGACACAGGACTCCGACAAGGTCTTTGCCGGGGCGTATCTCACAGGCATCCTGCCTATTAAAAGATATAACACCGAGTCGGCGCTGAACAACTTCCGCGAATATTCAATGATTAATCCAGGCAGAATTTGCTCGTCTTTTGGATTCACACATGACGAAGTTCTGTCTCTTTGTCAGGAATACGACATGGACATAAGTGAGATGGAACGCTGGTATGACGGATATCGCATTGGCAATGTATCGCATATTTTCAATCCGTATTCCGTGATGAGGGCAATTGACGATAACCGATATAGAAGCTACTGGACATCAACCGGTGCCTACGACTCTGTCATCACCTATATTCAAATGAATTACGATGGACTCAAAGACGACATCATACGTATGCTGTCAGGAGAGCATGTGTATGTAGATACGACAGAGTTTCTTAATGACATGCATATCATAAGGAGCAAGAACGACGTGCTCACTGTGCTTATTCACCTTGGTTACTTAGCATACGATGAAGATGAACAAGAATGTTTTATACCGAACAAGGAAGTTGGCGACGAACTGAACAACGCCATAAAGGCCACTTCCTGGGAACCGTTGATTAAGACAATACAAAATTCCAAGGCCCTTCTCAATGCCACCATCTCAGGCAACGAGCAAGCCGTGGCTTCCGCTATCGACCTGGCTCACGACGAGAACACGAGCATACTCTCATACAACGACGAGAACTCGCTTGCCTGCGTGCTCTCCGTGGCGTATATATGGGCGAAGAACGAATATGTCATCCACCGCGAATATGCCACGGGCAAGGGCTATGCCGACCTCGTGATGATACCTCGCCGCAATGTCAGCAAGCCAGCCCTTGTGATAGAGCTGAAATTCAATAACTCAGCCGACACCGCCATCGACCAGATAAAGCGCAAGCAATATCCCGCAAAGATTGCCGAATACACCGGCGACATACTGCTCGTGGGCATCAACTATGATAAAGAGACGAAACTGCATACTTGCAGGATTGAAAGGTCGGTGAGTCCTTGCTTACCCTGCGTCCGCCGGGGTCATACAAAAAGATGAATCTTGAAATAGGCAAAGGATACAGGAAGGACGAGGATAGATTCCGCAAGATCTGCGAAATGGCTGAGGGCTATCTGCCGAAGATATAATGAAAAAAGGGAGCGAAACGATAGTTTTTCTCCCTTTTTCTTTGTATTTAGCAAATCATTCCCAACAATTCTCCGATATAATCCTCGTCCATCTGGAAGACGATATGGTTTTTCTTGCATATCGATTTGTCTTCTGCGTGATTCCAGAAACTTACATCTTCATACGGAGTGTTGGATATGATAAAGCTGTCCAAGATGATGTTAGGGTCGCCTAACCTTGGCTCAATCTCTGTCTTCAACAGCTTATACAGCTGTATCTTCGGGTCATCAAATCCATGAAGATTCCTTATGCCCTTCGGGTCAATGAACGACACGCGCTGCTTTTCTCCGTCATTCACCCACAGGATGAAGTCGGGATAGAAATTGTTTGCCTCAAAGAAACCAATTCCCTTCCGGCTCTCATTGCGTAGCAGATACACTTCCTTGCCAGCAAACTGGTCATCCTTATGCTCATCAAAATACTCGCGGATATGACGGACGAAAGTCTGTTCGCCTGCGTTCAGCGGCACCGGCGATATCTTGATGAGCGGTTCGTTGGTATTCTCATCCACCATTGTCTTTTTCCCATGGGAATCCCTGTCTGTGAGACAAAGCAAAGGGAAATACAGATGGCGGTCGAAGCGGAGTGCCTGAATCCATTTGCCATTGATTTGGAAGTCGCTCTCCATATTGCCCGACAATATCTGTTCGCGCAATTCCTTCAGTTTCTCTATCCACTCCTCTTGGTCTTGTCTCACCTCCACGTTGTATTCCTCGAAGAAGTTCGGGTCATTGGAATTCACATATACTGTCTCCATAAATTGTGCCTCCCATTTTCCCTTGCTGCGCTTGTATGCACGGTCGATGTAAGCCCGGAGCAGCGAAATGGTGATGTTCTCCCATCGCTCCACGTCACGCCCGAAATCACGGAACTCCATGTCAGCCTCTTGGATAACCAACTCATACCACGACGCATCAGCCATAAGTGTTTGTAGGATGTCCGTAGTCAGCGTCATGTTATACCAGCTTCGCTCGTTCTTCATCTGCTGAAGGGCAAAGAAAATCCTGTTCCAATCGAGCAATGCGAGATGCTTGTCCCTCAGTTTGTCTTTATGTTCAGCCACCTCGGTGCGAATCTTCGTTCCGCTGCTGTACATGGCTTCTACCCTTGGTGTCCAGTCGAGCTTTATTCTCGTGTCGCCCATCATGTCCAATGGGTTCACCACCACAGATTTCTTGAAGTCATATCCCTGTTTCAGCCTTATCACCTTGAGCTTTGCATCGCCCAACAGGTTGACAGTCGGAATGTCAATGGACAGGTAGTTCTCTTCGTTGGCAGGCAGGCCCTCGTCCTCCAAGTATTTGTGGAAGGCATCCATATAGTCGGCTCTCACGCCGAAGATGTTCAGTGTCTCAATGTCGCGCAAACCTCTTGGGATAGGGCCTGGATGATAACTGCTGTCCAACTTGCTGCTACGCTTCAGCGAATACTCAAAGCCTTTTAGTCGCACTCCACGTCCGAAGAGCTGGATAATCTCCGAGCCCTCGCTGCGTCCCACGTTCATCAGTCCCATCACCGAAACTCGCCAACTGCTCCATCCCTCATTGAATTTCTTCGAACCGATAAGGATGTTCACGGGTGACGACTCGTTGTTGATGTCGGCAAACAGTGACATACGGCCGAATTCCCTTGTCTCGCACTGTATGCCATTGTCCTCACACAGTGAGATAAGTTTGCTGCTGTCGCCCACGTTGATGACTCCGAAATAGTCGGCATTGCCGATGCGAAGTCCTATCTCCTCGTCGCCACCCTTCTGTTTGTCAAGATGAAGCCTTGCGTTGGGCAGGTCGCTGTGGAACAGGGTCTTTATCACCTTATTATATGTATCGCGTGCGAACTTGTCTTCCTCTCCAAGTCTCATTCCCGATTTCGCCATCATGAAGCTGTTGGCAAACAGCGAATATCCGTTTTTGTTCCTGATTCCGTCATCGGGATTGAACAGACGTTTGATATATCCGCTGAACAGTTCGGGCTTATCCACAAAATCCTGGATAAACAAGAGTATCTGCACCACGTCGCTCACCTGCTTGCCTCTCACTGTTCGCACTGCATTCACCGAACCGCCGACAAAGATGCCCAACGGACGGGCAATGAGAAACCGGTTCTTTACCAGCGGACTTGCCTCATAGCTGAGCGTCTGTTCATACAGGCACAGCAAGTAAGCCGTGAGATACATATTGAGCTTCTCCTCGTCATCCCACGATGACATGTTCATGATGCGATAGTCCTTGCCATATCCATCGTTGTAGAAATAGCGATAGGAATAGTCGAAGAGTGTGGCTTTGCCATATTCCTCCAATAGGGCAGCCCTGTCCTTGCCCGAAAGTGCCGCTATGGCCTGTCCGAAGGTGGCGGAATATTCAAAAGAGAAGCCTTCGGCAGTGAGTTTGTTGCGATAGCCTTTCCATACTTCGCCTCCACTGCCCCTGTGTCCTTCATCCACCAACACGAGGTTATTTCCCTCAAAACTGTCAATCGCCACGGTCTTGTCGCCATCGGTTTCGGCTAACTTGTTAACATCGATTACTTCCACCGTGTGCTTTCCACCGAATAATCCGCCTTGACTGCTCTTGTTGAACAGCTCGGCATAGAAGCCCGAAGCCTGTAGTTCCTTGATGTGCTGATTGCTCAGTCCTTCGTTGGGTGTAAGGATGAGTATGCGGTTGAGCTTCTTGGCATGGTGTTTCTCTGCATAATAGAGATACTGCTTGATATTGACATGCAGCATCAGGGTTTTTCCCGAACCTGTGGCGCACCAGAACGCCAACTTGTTCAAGTCATCATCGGTGAACGCTGGCATCTCATGCCATGTCTCCTGACGGAAATTGAATTTGTTCACAAGAAAATCATTAATATCATCGAGCAGTCTCATCTTGTCGGAGAAATAGCGGTCAAGATATATTTCCGTGAACAGCAGGGCAAGATACTGGTAGTATTTCCATACAATCTTCTCCGTCCTATGTTCATTAATCTCTTTCGTATATTTCACGATATGTCGGTCATATTCCAGCAACTGCTGCTCGCTGATGCCATAATCTACATACAGATGTCTCTTCAGCGCATCAACCATACGTGAATATCCCTCATCGTCCACACCCTCCAATGCAGGGTCTTTGAGGTCGCCCGACAGGGCCGCAAGGTCTTTGCAGCCAAAGAGGCTCAGGATATATTTGAACAGCACCAACGCTTCTTGCAGTTTCGCCGGCTGCTTTGTTTTCTTCTTTGCCATGATTTGATAATGATTCTATCAGAATTCCTTCATATAGTTCTTTACTTGATTTTCTAATTGTGGAAGGTCATTTTGTATTACATCCCATATCACCGAATTATCTACTTGAAAATATTCATGCACAATATAGTTTCTCATGCCAGTAATCAGTTTCCATTGTGTATCGGGATGCGCACTTTTGAATTCGTTTGTCAGAAGATTAGCGGCCTCTCCAATAATTTCAATGTTCTTTACAACAGCATAGTACATCATGTCGTCTTCCACTAAATCGTCTAAACGCTTACCATTGGTATAACGTTTGATTCTTTCAATGGCTTGAACTATATGCTCTAACCTCGTTATGTTTTTACTCGCCTCTCTCATAAATTAGAATTTTGTCTTTTTCTGCTGATTCTTGTGCAAATGGCAGAAGTGTGCCTTCTGAAACCAAATCTACTTTACGTCCTAAGAGTTCTTCCAAATCGTTCCACATGCTAAAGAACTTTAGACCGATAGGGCGGCTCTTGTCTAATAGCACGATGATATCTACATCGCTGTCTGGTTTCTGCTCGTTACGTGAAAACGAGCCAAAGAGCCATGCCTTCAAGACAGGTTGTGCCTTGAAGTAGTCTGCCACTGTGGTTTTAATCATATTTGTTGTCATAATGCAAAGAAGTTATATATCCGCTGCAAAAATACGAAAAAAAATCAAAAACTCAAAGGAAATTATGATTTTTATTCCGTTTCAAACATTCGTTTCGTGAATTCTTCTTCGATTAAGACTACTTTCCAGTTGTCCTCATCGCGACGGAGGTTGGGCAGGGTGTTGTCGCCGTTCACGTAGATGAGGTCAAACTCTGAGTCTCTTGTGCGGAAGTCCATTCGCTCGAAGAACTGGTTCAATGCCTCGTTGTCTATCTCCTTGCAGTTGCGCCAGATGACCAATGTATGCAGGTTGTCTCTGTGGGTATAGCCTTGCACCACACAGATGTTCTCGCCTTTGTACCAGTCTTCTGTCTCAACGTTCAGTCCTATCAGATAGTTGAATGTCTCCACCATATCCACTGGTGTTTCCACGAGTTCGTTGTCCTTCGTCGTTTTCAGTGTCATGGCAAACGGATTCTCAAACATCTTCAGATTCAGCAGTGAGTCGCGCGTCTCCACGTCGAGCATATAGCTCAACATATAGCTTTCCTTAAATCCGCTGCCGTCCTCAAATTGAGCGGACATCTGCTGCTGTTTCAGCTCCAAGTTGTTCAATGTGTCTTCGTATTGCTCTAAGCGCATGTACTTGAAGCACTGGGAAATGCCTTGACGTGAGACGGGCTTGCCGTCCTTCCAGTCGGGGGAGTAGATTACTTTTTCGATGCGAGTACGAGTGGCACTGTCAAAGTAATTATTTACTTCCACCAAAATATATTTTCTATTTTTGAGGTCTTTCTTATTCAATTCTATTACAGCATGACCAGTTGTTCCAGAACCAGCAAAATAGTCAATTACAATAGAGCTATCCATGGCATTTAATACCTTTAAGCTATCAATAACTGCATACAAAGACTTTGGATATGAAAAAGCGTTTACATTGCCAAGTATATTTTTCAACAAATTAGTACCATTTGATGTTGAAGAATACTCTGTTTTATCCCAAATAGTCAAAGGTAAAATACCCTTATCATTTAGACGGGATTTAACATATACGGCTAATTGTCCTGTACGGTCTTTTTTTACCAGCATTTGATTAATTGAAGACAGAGTCCTATCTATCCCCCATTTCCAACGTCTTGGCACACCTTCTTCGTCAATAGGGTATAATACCTTCTCTCCTTCAATCGGAGCCTCCAATATTTCGTATTCAGACTTTGCTGCACACCACAACATTTTGGGAATACGTATAGTTTTGTCTGTAATATATATAGGATAATACATTGTAGGAGCATCCTCTTTCCAACCTCCATGTTTTCGAAAATTTACCCATTCAAATGCTCCTTCACTATCAGATTCGTTGTAACGGTCATTTTGTTCTTGAGTTCTTTCTAATCGACCAATTTTTGTATTTGAATCCGCTGAAGAATATAATGCATACTCATGGGCGATAGAAAATCCCTTTTCTGTAGAACGTCCTGATGGATTATTCTTAATTGCAACTGTACCAAGCATATTATCTTCACCATATAGATTTTTGATGATATAGTACAATTCATGTAATTGAAAATCATCTATTGTAACACAGTTGATACCATCACCCCCCAATAATTTCTTTCCTAATACTAAACGATCAAAAAGCAGAGACGACCATGAACTTTTCAAATAACTATTTTTATATAGTATTTCACTTGCAGATGTATTGTATGGAGGATCTATATATGTACACTTTATCCTTTTGTTATACTTCTCCTGCAACAACTCCAATGCCTGGAAATTTTCACTATTTATCAGCAATCCATTGCATTGTTTATCAATTCCCTTATCCCCTAAATGAGCCAACAGCTTATGCTTGAATTGCTGAGAGAAGAACGCAGTATCAAGCACAAGGAAAGGATTCTGATTAAGGAACTCCATGGTGAGAGGCACAGAATACCCTTCGGTTGTCAAGTCGCTCTTTATCTCGTCGATGGCAAAAAGACGCACCCATTCCTCACGCTGGCGGTCATTGGCAAGAATCTCGGGATATAGCTCGCGAGGTACACGGTCGAGCGTGATGCAATAATCACACTGCACCACAAACTTCTTCTTCAGCCATAGCTTCTTCTGGAAATCCTCCAGCTGGGCAAGCATACGGATAATCTTTTCGCCCACGGTCTTGATGGCCTTTATGATGTTCAGCTGACTTGCAATATGCTGTGCGTCAAGGTCGTCGAGAAGCATCACCTCGTTCTTAATATAGAAGTCAAGTTCGCGACGTAGGAAGCCTCCAAGGTCTTTGTGGATGAAATAGTCGAAGCTGTTCTTGGCTGTATAGTCGGTCAAGTGCTTCTCCAAAAGCGTGCGATTGGCATTCTTGTCGGTGGGCGATTTCACAGTCAGCAGTTCAGAGAACGGTTCAGGGACAATCTCGCTTATCTTGCCTAATGCCTCAGCCATAAGGTCGTTCTGCTTGGTGGTCTTAGGCATCAGTTCGTAGGTGAAGAAGATGTTCAGCTCTTCGCCGTTTTCCTCATAAAACAGTTCCTCTTCATTCTCCGGCTTATAGAGCGCAAATCGACGCTCCATGTTGTTGGCTGCCTTGTTGTTGTTCTGCTCCGTGGAGGCATCCTTCAGCACGAAATGCACTTTTCTTCTTGATGTAGGCAACACGAAAGTATAGTCGCGGAAATACTCCGACGACTTGATATAGTATTGGTCGGCATTTGCCCAATGCAGCTTCACCTCTTCGCCATTGTAGGGAATGGCGTAGGTGTTGTCCTTGTAGCGACGCTTGCTGATGAAGTCGCCATTGTCATAATAGCGGCTGAAAAACGTGACAAGATGAGAGAACACCTCGTTGTCAGAGCCGTCGGGTGCGCCTGCCAATGCCGTTTTAACCTGCGGCAGAAGTTCGAACTTCAGGAAGTGTTCTATCTCCGACCGCTTTTGGTTCATGATGCGGTATATGCCAAAATCCAGTTCGGCATGGTCCATCATGAATATCTCCTGTAGTTTCTTGATGAAACTGTCATGATAATTTGTTGCCATATATATTGTTCTTTTTTGTTTTTTCACTTTGCCTGCCATCGGATAAGAAACATGTTGCTGCTCTCCGTTGACTGAATCATCCGTCGCTCCAGTTCGGCAATCATCCTTCGCCGCTGTTCGCCTATCTCGTCCTCCTTGTCCTCCAGTTCATTGCGCAACCGGCGTTTCTTGCGTTTCAGTTCATCTATTTTGCGCTCCAACTCTAATTTCTCCTGCACCGATGTCGCATTACGAGCATCGCGTTCTGCTTGCAGAGTGCTTCGCTTCACGATGGTCAGTTCCGCTTCCAGTCCATCGATGCAATCCCTTTCCCATTGGTATATTCTGTTTTCTTCCTGTCGGAAGTAGTTGAGGTTGCGCGAGTCGATGTCGTTCAGCTTCGCCTTCGAACGTTGGGCTATGTCCTTCTGTAGTTTCTCCTTTACATCAGCAGGAATGGCTGTGACATCTGTTTCCACTCCTCCGTTCAGCATCAGACGCTCGGCTTCATCCTGTGTGAGAGCGCGTCCTGAGTCGGTGATGGCAGTGAAGATATGGTATTGCTCCTCCTCAAATGATGACACACTGAGACTTGACAACACAAGCCAACCGCTTTCGCCATGCAGATAATCAGGCAGATTGGCATTCATGCTGATGGCTGCCTCATCGAACACCACCGTGCCGCCATCGTCCAGCGGAAGTGAGAGGGCTGTGTTGATGATATGTTGCGCCAAGGTGTCGTTGAGTCTATAGGGAAGGGCGTCGCCCTGATTGTTGAGCATGGAATATTTGCCCTTGCGCTCTCCGGCTACGGGAGTTTTCAGCACAAAGGTATAGTTGGAGTCGTTGAACACGGCTTGTGAGGAAAGTACATATTTTGTGAGTTCCCAGAAGACATGCTGATAGCGGTTGAGAAAGGCACCCGTCTCATCCTTGCGGGTGCGGAGATGCTCCTGCACATTGATGTCGAAATGCTCAATCACCTCCTGCCTCACCTCGTCCATCCTCTGGTCAATCTCTTCCTGCATGTCCGCCTGCAGACGACTGAAGGCAGCATTGATTTCCTCCTCACTGCGGCATTGCTGATAAATCTCCCAAATGCGACTCTCGATGTCTATATTGTCAGCCTTGCCCAATATCTCGTCGCTTGCCCCAAACACATCGTCGAAGAGCTTGAACTTGTCGTTGAGCAGTTCAAATACTCTTACGTCTGCATAATTCCTGATGTTGATGAAGTTTACCACCACAACATCGAATTTCTGTCCGTATCTATGGCATCTTCCGATACGCTGCTCAATGCGTTGCGGATTCCAGCTCAGGTCGAAATTGATAATCAGAGAACAGAATTGCAGGTTGAGACCTTCGGCTGCCGCCTCGGTGGCTATCATGATCTCTGCCTCATTCTGGAAGTAGTCAACAATAGCGGCTCTGCGGTCGGCAGCCTTGATGCCACTCACCTTGTCGGGATGCTCAGCGCACCACCTTTTATATATATCATTGGTCTGAGGCTCGGATGCCTTTCCATTGAAAAGAACCACCTTGCCGTCGTAGCCGTTTGCCTCAAGAAACTCGCGTAGATAGGCTTGTGTCTTGGTGCTCTCGGTGAAGATGAGGGCCTTGCGGTTTGCTCCCATCTCGCGCAGTTTGTCGAACGATTGTTCCAAGGCGATGAGCAATGCCTTTGCCTTCGATTCTTCCTTGATATGCCTTGCCTTGTCGATAAAGCCTTCCACTGTCTCTATCTCCCTCTTGAGTCGAGGTACATCTATCTCGTCCTCATCAAAAAGACTCTCTTCGCACACCATTGCCGAATCGTCCTCATATTCCTGGTAGGTCTGCCACTCGTCTTCATCCACCAGTTCCTCAACGTTCAGCTCTTCGGTCTTGTGGGCTTCCAACATGCGCGTGAGGCGTTCCTTGATATGCTCCAAGGTGAAGATGAGGGCGTATGTGGATGAGGCAAGTATCTTGCGGACAATCATGGTGGTGAGCTTCTTTTGCGAAGCAGGCACACTATAGAGATCGTCGCGACGCAGAAATTCGCTCACTGCCTGATAAAGCTCATACTCGTCGTCGGTGGCATTGAACTTCTGTGTCAGAGGCAGGCGGCGGGTGTAGTTGATGTATTCCTTGACATCTTTGCGGAGGGTTCGGGTGAACAGCGGTTGTATGCGCTCGCGCAGCTGTTTCAGGTTTTCGCCTTTGCCATATTCGTTGCGAAAACTCTTCTCGCTGCCAAAAAAGTGGTCGTCAATCACTGAGGTAAGACCATATAGCTCCATCAGAGAATTTTGGAAGGGTGTGGCAGTGAGCAGCAGTTTCTTCACTCCATGCAGTGCATCGCGCACATCGGCTGCCGTGCGTGCCGACTTGCGATAGACGTTGCGCATCTTGTGTGCCTCGTCCATCACCGCAAGGTCAAATCCGTTGGTCACGATGTCGCCCTTGTGCTTGGCGCAGAAATGATACGAACAGATAATCACCCGTTTGGCGGAGAGCGGATTGCGGCCTTCACGGAGATAGGCGTTGTAGTTCTTGGTGTCGAGGATTTCGCACGGTATGCCAAATTTGTCCTGAAGTTCTGCCTCCCATTGCTTGCGCAACGAAGCCGGACAGACAACGATGATCTTCCGCTTGCCTGTTGACCAATATTGGCATAACACAAGACCAGCCTCAATGGTTTTTCCTAAGCCTACCTCATCTGCCAACACAACGCCTTTGGACAGTGGCGAACGGAACGCAAAGAGGGCAGCATCAATCTGATGGGGATTGATGTCAACGGTGGAACTGAGCAACGACTGCGACAACGACTCCAGTTCTCCGCCATTGCTTTTCTGCGAAAGCAATGCCGCGTAATATCGGGCGTGATAACGTGTAATCATAAATGCCAAATGATAGGTAGCAATCGCATCAACCTATCATTTGGCATGACTTGTATATCTATATCTGCGGAACGGCCATAGAAAAAGGGTGTAAGCTTCTTCTTACGGTGTTCCGGGGTTAAGCGTCGGATTCTTGGACCCCTCGTAGTATAAGAGTGCTTACACCCATTGCTGGGTGCAAACATCTTCTATCGTTATACTACGATTGGCCTTAAAATTCCTGACGCCTGTATATACGCCAAAGCCAACCATCATTGATGTGGTCTTTTATCCAAGAGTTAAGTTTCCGACGCTTATTCTGGAACACCACAATGATAGTCTGATGTTGCTATATGTCAATATGTTATGTTTCTTTTTTCTTCTTTTCTCTGTTTCTTGTTTTATCTTTAAGTTAATACTCGCAAGCGGCCGCCATCGTGGCATATTGCCACCGCAAGCCGCTCTTACGGTGCAAAATTACAAATAAAAAACGAAAGGACAAAGAAAAAGGGAGAAAAACTTGCGGTTTTCTCCCTATATTTTTTAGTTAAAATAATCATCAAGAAACTCAGTAGGGCTTTTGACCATTACATCCAAATCTCTAAAGTGTCGAGTATTGCGCGTTACAATAACATCTGGTTTGATGGATTTCGCTGGTATGTACTGCACAGTATCCTCAAAATCCAAACTTCTGTTGTTTAAGCTATACCGAATTTCCGAGACTCCGATAGATGTAATAGTACACAAGTCTGAGAATAAAGACAATTTTTCATATAAATCTTCCACGCTATATGTTTTTCTCAGAACATAGAAGGCATTTACAAATGATAATGAAGAAGCACATAGCTCAATGCCTTTCTTCATTGCTAAATCGACAATTATAGCAGCTGGTCTGAAGAAGTTCTCCCTTTGGGCATAAAAGTCGATTATCACGTTTGTGTCAAGAAATACTTTCATCGTGTTTTTTCTATTTGGTATTTGGCATAGTCTTCTTCGTAATTATCTCCAAGATCCTTACGTTCATCAAAAGTCATTGCCATAACTTCTGAAGACAAGGGGTAATCACGCCAAGCATGACTCTGTCTTTTTATAGATGTATTATCTAACGACAGGGTCTTTAAAATAATGCTTTCAATGAAATCCTTTACGCTAATGTTGTGAGTCTTTGCATAGGATTCTGCACCATTATAGATATTCTGATCAATGACCAATGTTCTCATAATTGTATCTCCTTATATTATATATCCGCCGCAAAGTTACAAATAAAATTTGAAAGGACAAAGAAAATGGGAGTTTTTTTGTGATTTGAGATATCGACTCTCAATTTTTATGGGTTGACTCTCAATTTGGGGGTTTTGGCTCTCAAATGAGGGAGATTGGCTCTCAGAGGACGATGAGGGGGAGAGAAGTCCTGTCTTGAATGTTGAGACAACCATTTGATAATCAAGATGAAAAAACTTTTTTCAAGGGTAGTGCTCACTTTATTTCCAAGAGCCTTGGTCGGAGTTTGAGAGTATGTAACTTTGCACCCAGAGAATTAAAAATATATCGACAATGATGAAAGAAAACAAGACGTTGGGCTACGTGCTCAACAACGACCAGCAAAGGCTGGTGGAAGAAAACTGGGAGTTTGCCGCAGGTGTGGCAAGACGTTATGCCGATGGTGGCGTGCCGATGGCTGAACTTGAAAGCGAGGCTTGGACGGCTCTCTGCAAGGCTGCCTATAAATATAAAAAGGTGGAGGGATGCAAGTTTACTTCATACGCCTACCATTTTATCAGGGGCGACATCATGAGACTTCTCAAGAACGAGAGGGATAGGAGAGAGTGGGAGGTGTGTTCGGTGGTGGATGACTTGACTGAGCAGGGGCTCACTGGGGATGAAGAGTGGATAGCGGATGACGAGAGGCGCGAGATGCTCGAAGAACTGATGGAGAGGCTCACCAAAAGGGAGCGCGAGGTGGTGAGGCGATGCTACGGAGTGGGGGCTGAGCTGACTACCCCTAAGGACTTGGCGAAGGAGTTGGGAGTGACGCCTGAGAGAGTTAGGCAGATTCTCAACAAGGCGGTCAACAAGTTGAAGATTATGTATTCTAATTCAAGGAGTTAAAGGAGTTAAAGGAAGTTAAAAGGAGTTAAGGGCAAATGTTCTTACTATTGAGTGTAAAAATTATATATATATGGGTATTTCAAAAATTATGGAGTTGGCAGCCTCTATAAAACTGCCGGTTAGAGTGTTGGTGATGGCTGCGGACATTGAGCCGCTGATGAAGGCCATGGAGATGGGATATGTGGTGTGTGACGGCAACGGAGGCGCCACGTGGATGCTTGGCAGCAAGACATTGCTTGCCTACTTCTTGGGGCGCGTGTGGGCGGCTGACTTCCCTAATGTTAAAAAGGGTGGCGGCACTCCTTTGTGGGTAAAGGGCGACAATGTGTTTCCGGGAAAGGCTCTGGAGAGATTCTTCGGCGAGAAGAACCTCAAAGAGCTTCGACAGGGAAAGCTATATAATAATGTGCCCGAGGGTCACCGCATCGTTGACCGACTTTTCATTACATTACAATAATTTCATTACAATAATATATATATGACTATGAGTGATATGAATACTACAGCCAATAAAACATTGAATAATAAGGAGTTGAGAAATGCAATGCCTCCTTCGATGCCCCGAAAGCTGCCGTTTTTGGTGTCGCATCTGATAAAAAACGTGCCATTTGTGTGCCGTCCGTCGGTGGCAAACGGTGTTTTTCCCGCACTTGGCATACATTTGAACCAGGTGAAGTTTGAGCTTATCGACGGCACCGAGAAGGAGGCCACGTTCATGAGCGTGAACATCGCTCCGCAGTCGTCGGGCAAGTCGGCGGTGAACAAGCCTGTGGAGTATATCCTTGCAGACATCGTGGAGCGCGACAAGGTGAACCGCGAGCGCGAGCAGGAATGGAAGGACTCGATGAACAAGAAGGGAGCCAACAAGGAGAAACCCAAGCGTCCGGATGACCTGTGCGTGCAGGTGTTGGTGAGCGACATGACCAATGCAGCCTTCGTGCAGCGAATGAACGACGCCAAGGGAAAGTATCTATACACCAACTTGGAGGAGATAGAGCTGTTGCGCCAGTTGCACACCAACGGCACCAAGGATGTGGGCAAGATCATCTGTCTTTGCTTCGACAACGGAATGTACGGTCAGGAGCGCGTGGGAACACAGTCGGTGACGGCGAGGGTGGCCCTGCGCTGGAACTGGAACGCCTCGACCACCATCCTCAAGGGTCAGAAGTTCTTCCGTGGCAGTCTTGTGGATGGCACGCTCTCGCGCCTTAACATCTCTACCATTATCCCCGACAAGACCAAGCCCTTCGTCTATGGCAAGTATGACGAGCGGTTTGCGGTAGAGCTTAAGCCGTATATCGACCGTCTGAACGAGGCGAGGGGAACGGTGGCTTGCCGCGAGGCGTTGCGCATGGCAAGGAGAATGTTGGACAGATGTCAGCGAGAGGGCGACCTCACTGGCGACGACGTGTATCAGGACTTGTCGTATCGTGCCGTGACTATAGCCTATCTCAAGGCGATGGTGCTGTATATCGCCCACGGTATGCAGTGGTCGAAGGAGATTGAGAAGTTTGCCGAGTGGAGCCTGGAATATGACCTGTGGTGCAAGTGCCACTATTTTGGCGAAGAAATGACGGAAGAGAAGCAGAAGGAGCGTGTGGAGCACAAGCGAGGCCGACAGAACATGCTGGAGATGCTGCCCGAGAGATTCACCGAGGACCAGGTGGTGGAGGTGAGACGCCGCTTGGGCCTGGACGACGACGCCAAGAACATGCTTCGCGTGTGGGTGTTCCGAAAGTATATCCAGAAGGATGCCATAACGGGGATATATATCAAAAGAGGATAGGGCTGCTGCCCTATCCTAATGTTATGCCGTCCTTTCTGCAAGATAGAAAGGGAAGCTCTTATCTCGGAAGATTGAATGCCCGGGTCATTTCCGCCATTTCCTCCTGGCTCATGCCGTCAGGCTCGAAGCCCATGCACTTGGCGTTGATGTAAATCTTGGCACTCTTGGAGAGGACGTCAATCTGGTCGAAGGCATCCATCACGTCGAGACCCTTGGCGAAGACTCCGTGCTTCTCCCACATCACCACGTCGTAGTCCTCAAGCTCCTTGAGTGTGCCGTCGGCGAGTTCGAGACTTCCGGGGAGGGTGTAGGGGACAATGCCCAAGCCTAACGGACAGAAAGCCTTGGTCTCGGGTATCATGCTCCACAGCAGGTTGCTCAGCACGTCCTTGCCCATGAATTTCTTGCAGTGGCTCATCGAGATAAGCTCGATGGGGTGGGTGTGGACAGTGGCGTTGTAGTTCATTCCCTTCTCAATCATTCTTGCATGAACGCTGAGGTGGCTGGGCAGCTCGGATGTGGGCATCACGGCATTGTCGGCAATGATGACATAGCTTGCGCAGTCGTCGAGTATGCGTATGATGGAGCCGTTGTCCATAGGCCATCGCGCGAGGTCGCGCATGCGCTTGCCCGTACCTTTACAATAAAAATACTGTCCGCTGAGGGCGGGCAGGGTTGTGCCAATCTGCTTCACGTCGCTGATGGCGGGCATGTTTCTGATTTCGTCGTCAACAAAAGCCGTTACGTTCACCGTGATGTTGCCGCCGTTGCGCTCAGCCCAACCGTTCTGCCAGAGATATCCGGCAACCTCTGCAATCTTCTCGACCTCCTTTTTCAGGGCAGGTCTTCCTTCAAGTACACTTTTCATAATTAGAAGTATCTGTTGTTTTATTATTGATTTTGTTTTCTTTTTCGCTGCGAAATTACTAATTCCGCTCCACTCGCGACCTTCAGTTTTGACATAAATACATAAAATTTTGACATATCCCAAAATCCTTAACAATAGTTTTCAATTCTTGGTAATTATTTATTGAAAAATTGCTTTTTAGTCGTTGTTTTTTTGTAATTTTGCGCCATAAAACAAACGAAATACTATATACATGAGACGATTTATTACATTTGCGTTAGCGATATTTTTAGGCTCGGCGTGGAGCAGTGGCAGGACGGCGGCGCAGGACAATGGAGTTATCCATTCGAATGTGAAGGCTGTCCTGCCTTTACCGACGCGTGAGGCAAAACCGGGACTGCGCTGGTGGTGGCTCGGGTCGGCTGTGGATAAGGAGAACCTCAGCTGGTGTCTTTCTGAATATGCAAAGGCAGGAGTGGGGGCAGTGGAGATTACGCCTATCTACGGTGTGCAAGGCAACGACGCCAACGACATCAGCTATCTCTCGCCCGAATGGATGGAGATGCTGAGGCATGTGGAGGCGGAGAACAAGAGGCTCGACATCGAGACCGGAATGGCCACGGGAACGGGATGGCCTTTCGGAGGACCGTGGGTGCCAATAGAGGAGGCTGCCTGCAAGGCTTTCGTGGTGGATACGCTCGTGGCATCGGTGGTAAATCCGGAGAGCATCGAATTTGACATTCCTGACAAGGAGAGAAAATTCGCCAAGCTGAAACTCCTGAAGTCTTTCCCCAAGGACGGAGGTATGCAGAGGGTGATAGCCCTGTATGAGAGCCGCACAAGGCAGATGGTGAAGCGTGCAGCCCCGGGAGGCGAGGGATATGTGGTCAACCACTTCGACTCAACCGCCGTGGCGCATTACCTGCAACATATCGAGAAGGCTTTTGAGCAGACCGGTACGCCTTATCCGCACACTTTCTTCAACGACAGTTATGAGGTGTATGGTGCCAACTGGACACCGACGCTCTTCGAAGAGTTCGCAAGGCGCAGGGGATACAGGCTGGAAGACAAGATTGAGCAGTTTGTGGATGGCGACCCGCAGGTGGTGAGCGACTATCGCGAGACCCTCGCCGACATGGTGCTCAACAACTTCACCAAGCAATGGACGGCCTGGGCGCACAAGCATGGGGCAATCACACGCAACCAGGCACACGGTTCGCCAGCAAACCTAATCGACTGCTATTCCGCGGTGGATATCCCCGAGATTGAGGGATTCGGACTCACCGACTTCGGCATACGAGGACTGCGCAAGGACGAGGGAAATACCCGCCCCAACTACAGTGACCTCAGTATGCTGAAATACGCTCCGTCGGCGGCTCACGTGACTGGCAAGAAATACACGTCGAGCGAGACATTCACTTGGCTCACAGAGCATTTCCGCACATCGCTGAGCCAGATGAAGCCCGACCTCGACCTGATGTTCTGTGCCGGAGTGAACCACATGTTCTTCCATGGCACCACCTATTCGCCAAAGGATGACCCATGGCCGGGGTGGAGATTCTATGCGTCGGTGGATATGAGTCCTAATAACAGTATATGGCGCGACGCTCCCGAACTGATGGCTTATATCACCCGCTGCCAGACTTATCTGCAGTGGGGACAGCCCGACAACGACTTCCTCGTATATCTGCCTGTGAGGGACATGTGGCGCAACAACACGAAGAACTGGCTCATGATGTTCGACATACACTCGATGGACAAGAAGGCTCCCGACTTCATACGCACCATTCTCGACATCGACAAGGCGGGATTCGACTGCGACTATATCAGCGACAACCTGCTCATGACGACGGAATATGCCGGTGGCGGTCTTCGCACCGCGGCAGGCACAAGATACAAGGGAATCATCATCCCCGAGGGATGCGTGATGCCCAAGGATGTGGAGGCGCATGTCGAGGCTCTGAAGAACCAGGGCGCAAGCGTGATATACGGACATGACATGGTGGCCATGGAAAAAGCTGCCAAGCCTGAGATGATGAAGAGTCAGCACGGACTGAAAATCATCAGACGTGCAAACGACTACGGGCATCATTATTTCATAGCCAACCTGACCGACCACGACGTGAAGGCTAAAGTGTCTATTGCCGTAGGGGAGAAACACGGACTGTGGTATAACCCGATGACTGACGGATATACCAAGGCAAGGCTTGATGCCGAGGGATTGGCTGTAAATCTCAGAAGCGGCGAGAGCAGGATTCTTGTTTGTTCCGACAGTGAGGCGATTTATCCCGAGGGCGTAGCTGAGGAGAGATGCACTGAAGGCATTGGCGAGATTGACATCACCAACAACAAGTGGACCTTGAGTTTCATCGAGGAGCAACCGAAGGTGGGGCAGGCATACAAGCTCGACAAGTTGCAGACTTGGGAGACATTGGGCGACAGTGCAGCCGTGACGATGGGTACTGGTGTGTATGAGACTGAGGTGAAGCTCTCGCGCGAGGATGTCCGCAAGCATTGGACTATTGACTTGGGCGACGTGAGGGAGAGCGCGCGCGTATATATAAATAATGTATATATAGGCTCTGCATGGGCAGTGCCTTTTGTCCTCGATTGCAAGGATGCCTTGAAGAAGGGCAAGAACATAATACGCATCGAGGTGACCAACCTCCCCGCCAACCGCATAGCCGACCTTGACCGCAAGGGCGTGAAATGGCGCAAGATGAAGGAAATAAACGTAGTGGATATCAATTACAAGAAAACGACGTATGCCGACTGGAAGCCGGTGGAGAGCGGAATAAGGAAGGCGGTGCTCGTTAGGAATTAGGAATTAGGAATTAAGATAATATGAAAATGACTATGATTGCCTGCGTGATTGCGGCTTTTGCCGCCTTGATGCCTGCGGAAGCGGGAGCGCAGAACAATGAGAAGCAAAGGGAGATAATCGATGTGGTGCATCGCACCAATGATTACTTCATGCAGAAGTACAGTGACCCGACGAAAGACACATTCGTCAAGAAGGTCAGGACGAGTAACCTCTGGACGAGGGCGGTGTATTATGAGGGACTAATGGCTCTATATGACATCGACCCGCAACAGAGATACCTCGACTATACCGACAAGTGGGCTGACTATCATAAGTGGACGGCACGCAACAGCGTGAACGACATGGATGCCGATAACCAGTGCTGCCAGCAGACATATATCGACCGCCATGTGCAGAGCGGAAAGAAAAAGGACATGTCGAAGGTGAAGGAAAACCTCGACCATCAGATGGCTACGGGAAAATACAGCTACTGGACATGGATTGACGCCATACAGATGGCTATGCCCGTATATGCCAAATATACCCAGTTGACTGGTGAGCGCAAGTATCTCGACTATGCAATGAACTCATATAAGTGGAGCCGCGACACTCTCGCAGGAGGTCTCTTCAACAAGAAGGAGGGACTGTGGTGGAGAGACAAGGATTATGTGCCTCCATACAAGGAGAAGGACGGAAAGAACTGCTACTGGAGCCGTGGTAACGGTTGGGTGTATGCAGCTCTCGTGAGGGTGATGGAGACACTGCCCGCAAGCGACCCCGACTATCAGTATCTGAAGGCCGACTTCATCAAGATGAGCCGTGCACTGCTGAAATGCCAGCGCAAGGACGGATTCTGGAACGTCAGCCTTGTGTCGCCCGTGACCTACGGAGGTCCCGAGATGACCGGTACAGCTCTCTTCCTCTATGGTATGGCTTGGGGAGTGAGACAGGGTATCCTGCCTCAGAAGACCTATCAGAAACCGATGGACAAGGCTTGGGCTGCCATCGCTTCCTGCGTGCATGACAACGGTTTCATCGGATATAACCAGGGAACAGGCAAGGACCCGTCGGCAGGACAGCCTGTGACTTTCACCTCAGTGCCTGACTTCGAGGACTACGGAACAGGATGTTTTATCCTCGGTGCAGTGGAATACTACCGTCTTTTCTCCAAGGACGAGCGATGGCCCGACGGCTCGTCAATGTCTCCTTGGTTTCAGAATGTGAACAAGGTGGATGTAGCCACTCTTGGCAAGAGATATGTCGTTACCGACTACGGAGTTAAGAAAGACAGCATCGCGGTGCAGACCTCAGCCATTCAGGCTGTCATCGACCGTGCCGCCAACGAGGGTGGGGGCGTGATAGTCATTCCCCAAGGAACATTCATGAGCGGTGCGCTGTTCTTCCGCCAGGGCACACATCTCTACATAGAGGAAGGCGGTAAGCTGAAAGGAAGCGAATACATCGCCGACTTCCCCATACTGATGACCCGCATCGAGGGACAGACATGCAAGTATTTCTCAGCATTGGTGAACGCCGACGGACTTGACGGTTTCACCATTGCTGGCAAGGGAACAATCGACGGCAACGGCTACCACTACTGGGAGGAGTTTTGGATCAGGCGCAAGTGGAATCCACAGTGTACCAACAAGGACGAGCAGCGCCCGAGACTGGTGTATATCTCCAACAGTCACAATGTGACGGTGCAGGACGTGAAGTTGGTGAACAGTCCTTTCTGGACAAACCATCTGTATAACTCCGACCATGTGCGCTATCTCGACTGCTATATCTATTCGCCCACCAAGGGCGTTAAGGCTCCGAGCAGCGACGCCATCGACATCGACGTATGCCATGACGTGATAATCGACGGATGTTATATGTCGGTTAATGATGATGCCGTGGCAATCAAGGGCGGCAAGGGAACATGGGCGGACAAGGCTCCCGAGAACGGTCCTAACTTCAACATACTTATCCAGAACTGCAAGTACGGTGTGGTTCACGGATGCCTTACCTTGGGCAGCGAGAGCGTGTATGACCGCAACATCGTGCTTCGAAATATTGAGGTGGATAACGCCAATAGAGTGTTATGGCTGAAGATGCGTCCCGACACTCCCCAGCATTATGAGTATGTGACTGTGGATAACATCAGCGGCACAACGGGCAGTTTCCTCGTCGTTCGCCCATGGACACAGTTCTTCCAGCCCGAGGACCGCAAGGACATGCCTTTGAGCCAGTGCAACAATATCGTGATGACCAACATCCAGATGGAGTGCAAGAACTTCTTCGACGTTGGCACGAGCGACAAGTACAGCCTCTGTGATTTCACATTCAAGAACATCAATGTGAAGGACCAGAAGAAGGCATTCGACAAGAACATGATTGACAACACCGTTGTGGAGAATGTGGTTATTAATTAGGAATTAGGAATTGGGAATGGAATATGGAAAAATGGGGGCGCTATTTGCGTCCCCATTTTTCTAATTTCTTGTATTCCTTTTTGGTCAATCGCATGAATGAGCCGTGCTGCGGACCGTTGACACCCTGGATATCCACGGGGTCGCTGAAGTTGCGCATGAACTTGTCGGCTTTACAGATGCGGTAGTGCTTGGGTTTTGAGGAGTATTCGATGTAGCCTATGTGCCAAGTGTCCTCGCCGGCGAGCTGGAAGGCTGATACACCCTCGCACTTCTTGTTGCCCTCGAAGTCGATGTAATCATCATCAACGGGTAGGCTCCATGGACCTGTAAGCGACGGTGCGGTTGAGGTGAAAAGTCCCGGTTTGCCGCCTTCCTTCTTTATCATCATGTGATATAGACCGTCGGCTGGAACGTAGTTGATGTCGGCATCGATGGTGGCATAACCCCAGTCGAAGAGCAATCGTGGCTTGGTGAGGCGTGTGAACGACTCGTCGGCATAGGAATAATACATGCGGTCGTATGCCTCCTCGGCTCGGTTCCAAAGTGAGTAGTAGATGAAATAGCCGCCTCTTTTTCCGTCGCTCCACTGGTAGTTGGGATCCCAGAAGATCTGAGGAGCCCACACGCGGTTGACGGTGCTCCAGTCCTTATATACATCAGGAGATTCGGGGTCGCAGAAGATAGAGCTGCCCTTGCGGAAATCGAATGTCACCGACTTCCAGTTGATGAGGTCGTCAGAGCGCAGGAGGTCTATTCCGTAGTTGTCCCATTTCTTGCTCTTCCTCACGCACATGTCGGTGGTTACGATCAGGTAGCCCTTGCAGTCGTGTGTGCGGCAGATAAAGGCATCACGCGTTCCGCCCTCAATACGTGCGTGTTCGTATGGCGAGAAAATACTGTCGCCATTGATGATGTCCTGATAGTGGAGTCCGTCGCGACTGATAGCATAAGCCGTCCATTCCCCCCTATCGCTCATGTGGCAATAGAGATAACCGTAATCCCCCTTCTGAGGATTCTGTGCCCCTGCCTCCAAAGGCATCATAGTAGTAGCTGCAAGTGCCATAGCACAAGCAATAATAGTTTTTTTCATAGCAGTTTTTATTTTTTCATTTAAAACATTCTTTATTTTTCATTTAACCCACGCCTCCGGATTAAGTTTTGCCCTTTCCTTACGCAGTTGGAATTGCAGGATATTGTCCTGTCCCACGGTGCCAAGCACCTGGCGTGCTGTGACTTTTTGTCCGCGGTGAACACTTACAGATGAGAGGTTGCAATATACGGAGATATAGCTTCCATGGCGCACCATCACACCGTTGACACCGCCCATACTGAACACCGCACTCACCTCGCCGTCGAAGATACTGCGGGCTTTTGCTCCGGGGGAGCCGAGGATATTAATTCCCTTATTGTCAAGGCGCACGTTTTTAAGTCCCTCCACGTTGTATTGTCCGAAGTGGCTCACAATGCGGTAGCTTCCTGTGATAGGCATGGGCAGACGACCGCGGTTGCTCTCGAAACTTCCGCTGATACGTCGGTCTTCTGAGTCAAGGTTATATACGAGAGGTTTGGATTGTTCCTTCTTCGCCTCCTCCACCTCGCGCTCCAGTTTCTTTGCTTCGGCAATGGCTTTGCGATCCTCCGGGTTGCGCTCTTCTTCAGCTTTTTGCTTTGCGGCTTCAGCCTCTTTCTGCTTGCGGGCTAACTCAGCCTTTTTGCGAGCCAGTTCCTCAGCCTTGCGCTTGCGTTCGGCCTCCAGTCTCTTGGCTTCCTCGGCAGCCTTGCGCTTTGCCTCGGCAATGGCTCTTTGTCGTGCCTTTTCCACCTCGATGGCCACGAGTTTGTCGATCTGTGCGTTGAGGGCGGCATCTCGCTTTTGCTGTTCGGCGATTATGCCCTGAATGGTCTTTTGTTGTTTTTGCAGTGAGTTCACCACGTTCTGCTGTTCAGCCTGTTTGCCTTCAAGGTTTCGTTTTTCCTCCTCACCTTTATATAATAGGTTGCTCTTCTGCTTCATGGTGGCAGTGAGTTCCTTGTGTTTCTGGGTTATTTCAGCCTGCTTTGCCTTCACCTCCTCGCCTTGCGCCTTTTGGTAGGAGGCATATTCGCGCATGAATCTCATTCGTCGGTACATCTGCGAGAAGTTCTTGGCAGAGAAGATGAACATCAGCTGGCTCTGAATTGAGCGGTTGCGGTGCATGTATCTCATCGACTTGACATACTTCTGTTTTCTGTCGTTGAGTTCCTTGTTGAGTTCAAACAGTTGTCCGTTAAGCTGCGTGATGTTGCCGTCGAGATGCGAGATGTCGCGGCGTATTGTGTCGATGGTGCGCCTTTTGTCGGCAATCTCTGTGTTTATCACCATCAGGTTTTGCAGGCGTTGCTTTACGTCGCGCTCGTTTTTGCGCAGTTTCTGTTGTTGCGCTGCAATCTGTTTTTTGATTTGTGCGCGCTCGTTTTTGAGACCCTTTATCGAAGAGGTCTCGTATTCGGCAGTGTTTACCTTTGAGTTATTTCTGGTAGATGTCTTTTTTCCGGTAGATGTTTTTTTTCTGGTGGTTGTCTTTTTCTTTTTAGCCGTGGTTGTGGCAGTCGCCTTCTTTCGCGCCGGCTTCTTGGTTTGTGCCGAAGAAGCCAGCGTGAAGGCGAAAAATAAAATAACGAGTATGTTTATTCTTTTCATTTACAGATGGTTAGAGAGCCATGAATCGGCGAAGTATGTCGTCAACGGTGACTTCCTTATACTTTGCAGATACGGTGGTGCGAGTCTCCCAGTCGTCATCGTTGCCGATATAGTTGAGAGTCATGTTAATTTTCACTTCCGTCTTTGGGGTGGTGAATGTCACCTCGTTCTTGTTGGGGAACTGCTTTGCGCCCAATTCCTTGAAGTCGGCGTAATTCCAGTAGAGCTGGCTCTTGCCGCGGTATTTGTCGTTGTATGCTATGTTAGACATGTGGATGAGTCCTCCCACGTTCTCGGCAAGCCATCTGTATGAGAGCTTGTCCTGTTCGAGTGCGATGATTACATCCCCGCCTTCCTCTGTGGTCTCGAATTTGTTCATCAACTCAGGAGTGAGCGCCGATTGTCCGGGCTGGAAGAGTTCATTCCAGAAGAGAGCCTGCAGACTGTAGAAGTTGAGTCCGCTCTGTCTTAGGAAGTCAAGCTGTTCGTAGGATGCCTTTAGATACTGCTTGTTGATACGGTCCATGATGAGCACGTAGTCCTTGGTGAACTCTAATCGTGCCGCTTCCACAAATCCGAATGCCATGAGTTGCAGCCTGATGACATCGTCGCGTTTCATCTTCAGGTTTCCGGTGAGGGTCATGTCCTGATTTCCCACCTTGACCTGGAACTTGATTTTGGAGGTGATGAATTTTGCAGTCTGCTGGTTTCCAAGCACCTTGTTGAGGGTTTCCTGCAGTTCCATACTCCTTGGTGCCACCGGTGCAGTGGTGACAACGTTCTTTGTTGACTTACAAGAGGCAAATAATGCCAATGTAACAGTCACGATAGCGACTTTTAAGATACTAATGGTTTTCATCGTCTGTTATTTCATTTAATGTGTTAATATTCATTTTTTTTCTTCTTTAATGTATTTTCTCTGTCTTATCTTGCGTGCAAGAATCTCGTTGTCAGGGGCTTTTTTTAGGGCCTCCTGCCATAGCTCCACTGCCTTGTCGATGTTGTCGCACTTGGCGTGGATGTCTCCGGCGTGCTCCACAATGACAGCCGAAGAGTCGGAGTCGCACTGCAGTGTCTGCTCGATATATATCTTTGCCTCGGCGAATCTCTCCAACCTGAAGAGAATCCATGCGTATGTGTCGAGGAACGTTGCGTTTTTCGCTTCCGCCTTGATGGTCTTGTAGCTCATTTGTTCCGCCTTGTTCAGGTCTCCGCCGTCCTCGCAGAGGTAGTAGGCGTAGTTGTTGAGGCAGCTGTAGTTCTCGGGTTTCCATTGCAGGCAGGAGTCGTAGGCTGCGTATGCCTCCTGCTTGTCGCCGTTTTGGTGGAGCAGGTCGCCGAGGATGGCGTAGAGGTCGGAGACGATGTCTGGCGAGCTGTTATCGTTGATAACGCCTACTCCGTTTCTGAAGGTCTCTATAGCCTCAGTGTTCTTGTCCTGTTGTGCCAGTGCCACTCCCTGATAGTAGTAGAAAGCCATTTCTTCGGGGTTGTACTGTCGTGCAGCGGCACAAAGGCTGACCACCCTGTCGAAGTCTTTCTTCTGCCATGCCGCCGCAATGAGTTGCAGTCTTGCCGCCGCATTGTCTGGAGCTTTTGCGAGCACTCCTTCGAGCACTTTGTTGATTTCTTCCTGTGGCATTTGCTTCAGCTCCATATACGATGCCATGAGCAGACCAATGCTTGGGTCGGAGTCCTTGGCGGCTATGGTGCGCTCAAACAGTTGTAGCACCTTGGTTGAGTCGCCGCCATTGTTTTCGTTTTCCATAACCTCCTGTCTGAGGATATAGATTTTCTCGTCGGTGTTGGCATTGCTTGCGGTGAGAATCTTTATGGTGGTGGAGTCAGCCGCGGCAGTGTTGCCCTTTGCCTGGAAATATGTTCTCAGCGACATGAGCACCTTGCTGTTTCCCGGTTCCTCCTTGAGGATTTCGCGATAGATGTCGAATGCCTTCTTGTCCTGGTCGTTGGCCAAGAGCATGTCGGCATAGGCGTTGCGATAGTTGAGGTCGTAGGGATATTGGTCGGCGAGTTTCTTCATCTCTGCCACGGCTGCCTTACCGTTGTTCATCTTGCAGTAGAGGTCGGCCTTGGAGTAGGATATTCTCTCGTTCATGCCGTCTAACTCCTCCAGTCGGTTGAGTATTGCTATTGCCTTGGAGTATAGTTTTTCGTCCTCGCTATATAGTTGGACAAGCATTCCGAGCACGTCCTCGCGCTCCGG
>JALFIX010000118.1 GCA_022775105.1 Prevotella sp.
GAAAAGACCCGACAGCAACTGCTCGACTACAATTGGCCGGGAAACATCCGCGAACTGGAGCATACCATGGAGAGAGCCGTGATAATTGGGGAAATAAGCATTCCTCACTCCTCTCTACCCACTTCTCACCCCTCCACACCCTCCGCGTCCCTCGCCTCAATGGAACGCGACCTCATAGCCCGAACCATACACGAGTGCGAAGGCAACCTCAGCCAGGTGGCTCAGCGACTGGAAATCACCCGCCAGACTCTTTACAATAAAATCAAGAAATATGGACTCTAACGTCATCATCGCCATACTCAGCACGGCAGCCGTATTCAGTATCGTATGCCTTGTGCTCCACCGACGATACCGCCGCACCATCGGAAAGGTGACGTTCCTCTTTAATGCCATCGACAACCTCGACTTCTCTTTCAACTTCCCAGAGCAGGGCCACGACAGACTTGTCAACGAGTCGCTCAACCGCATTCGGCGCATCATCGAGAAGGCGCGACACGACCTTATGGAGCGGGAAAGATACTACGAACAGATTATCAATGCGGTATCGACCGGTATAATGGTAGTGGACGAACGGGGCAGTGTGCTTCAGCATAATGAGGCGGCACTACGACAGCTCGGTGTGGAAGTGCTGACATTTGAAAGTCAGGTGAAGGAAAAACTCGCATCGGAGGATTTCTCCGTACGCGAGACTTCGGCATTACTAAATGACAAGAAAGTGCGTATCATCGCTTTCAGTGACATTCGCAATGAGTTGTCATCGCGCGAACTTGAGTCATGGACAAAGCTCATCCGTGTGTTGACACATGAGATAATGAATAATGTGGCACCAATAACTTCGCTCAGCGAGACACTTGGTAATAAGGCTGATGATGCCGATATAAAGGAAGGTCTGTCGGTAATCAATTCCACCGGCAGGCAACTCCTCAATTTTGTGGATAACTACCGCCGTATGACGCTCATTCCCAAACCTCAACCAAAACTCTTCTACGTAAAACCATTCCTTGAAAGGATGGCAACCATAAGTTCAGAGTATTCTAAAGACTCGAACATCAACCTCGACATCCCCGTTTCCGACCTTCTCATCTACGCCGACGAAAGCCTCATCGCCCATGTCGTCACCAACTTGCTGAAGAATGCCGTCGAAGCCGGTGCAACATCAATATCCATATCTGCCTACACCACTCCCGACGACTCCATCTTCATAGACATCAGTAACAACGGCAACCCCATTCCCTCCGAGGAGGCCCAACAAATCTTCGTCCCTTTCTTCACCACCAAGCCCACAGGCAGCGGCATCGGACTTAGCATCTCGCGCCAGATAATGAAGCAAAGTGGTGGCAGCCTCGAGCTGATAAAGTCCGACACAACATCCACTCTCTTCCGACTCAAATTCTGACCGCAAACGTGACAGCGTGACAAGCGTGACAACGTTTTGCTGGATAGACCAAATAGGCCAAAATGAGCCTATTATATATAATATACATTATATTATAAATAATAGAAATGATTTGTAAATAATATTCCACAGAGGTAATATGAGAAAAAGCCTTGTCACGCTGTCACGCTTTGTCACGCCACAGACCGCCTTTACCTCGTTCTCCAGTTAGATTTTTTTTCCCCCAGTTAGGAAAATATTTTTCTCCAGTTAGGGAAATAATTTTCTCCAGTTAGGGAACAAATTATCTCCAGTTAGAGAAATGATTTGAAAATATTATAACAAAGATGCTCATTCCGCATGTGTCAAATATATTCAAAGCAGTATTTATCCTTGCAAGTATAGAGTGTTACAAAGCGTGACAGCGTGACATGTGTGACAGCGTGACAAGCGTGACAGCCTTTAAGCTCTAAAAAATGAAAATAAACTCAGTCTTTGGCATTAACTTTTCGACTTTCGTTCGTTATTATAGATAAAGGAACAACAATAAAAGTGATTAGAACATGAAAAAGGTATTATTTATTTTGGCTATTGCCATGTGTATGGGAGCGATTACCGCTCTCGGAATGGACAGAGTGAAGAAGACTGTACCGCTGCCCCAATTTAATAAGGTGATGATCAAAGCTGGCATCACAGTCAACTACGCCCAAGGCTCGAAATACGAATGTATCATCATCGCTTCGCCAAAGGACATGGAGAATGTTAAGGTGGAAGTGAAGGACCAACAGTTGAACATCTCCGTGGAAAGCGAAAAGAAAAAGATAAACGGAGTGACGTTTAGTTCCGCCAAACTCTCTGACGAGGTTGTTGTGAAGGTCACATCACCCGAACTCAAGGTGGCAGAAAGTCTGGGCAGTGGGGATTTTATCGCCACAACAGATATCAAGACGAACGATATTCGTTTCAAGGTAACTGGCTCGGGCGACATCAAACTCAGGAAAGTGACTGCCGACTGGTTGATATTGACCATTTCCGGCTCAGGGGATATTGACCTGCAGCAAGCTAATGCGGAAAAAATCAACGCATCAGTGGCGGGCTCGGGCGACATCGACATCGACAATGTTGCTTCCATATGCAAAAAGGCTGAACTTTCGGTGGCTGGTTCGGGTAATATTGACGCGACGTTCTCTGACTGCCACGAACTGAAATGCAGCGTAGCCGGGTCGGGTGAGATAGAACTAAAGGGTAAGGTGGTCAACTACAGTTCTTCGATTGCCGGCTCAGGTGAAATTAAGAAGAATGAACTTGTTATAACTGGCAACAGTAGCGAGAGCAACACCAACGGTCGTTCGATTTTACGAAAGAAGCCAAGGACAGTGAACAACATTAATGCAAGACCATAAAATCTCTATATAAAAGGATGACACAAAGCGAGTTTGAGGCAATTGCCATTCAGTTAAGAACTGTGGCACATGGCGTGGCAAGGCAGATACTCTCGTCGGCTGACGATGCAGAAGATGCCGCAGGCGACGTTATGCTGCGCCTATGGACGCTTCATGCCCAGCTCAAGGACGACGACCATGCCCTCAAACTCGCCACTGTCATCTCACAACGTCTTTCAATCGACATCATCAGAAAACAAAAGAAACGCATTTCCATATTTGCCGATGCCGGGGAAGGATTGGCGCAGAAGGCAGGGCAGGTGTCGAAACCTTCGGAGCGAATGGAGCTGGAGGAAGACGAGCGGTGGCTTGTCAGGCAGATGGAGAAGCTGCCGCCAAGAGAACTACAAGTGCTCAAAATGCGCCAGATGGAACATCGCTCCAACAAAGAGATAGCACGACTGTTAGGCATAGGCGAGGCATCAGTAAAAGTGATGATGTCCAATGCACGAAAGAAATTGTTTAACGACATAAAAATGAGGAACAGACAATGAAAGATATTGAAGTGGAAGATTTGCTCAAGAGGTTTATGGACGGTGAGACATCTTTGGAGGAGGAGACGGCTCTTGCTGAGTATTTCCGTGAAGCTGGTGACGAGGATAGACCTAATAATATCCCGAAGGAGGATTGGGAAGCTTATCGGGAGATGTTCCGCATGTTTGATGATGGGGAGGCAGGCCGCGGGCGAGACGCCCACGCTCCCAGAGGCATCCGCATTTATATGGCGGCAGCGGCAGTGGCGGCTTTCTTTGTCTTGGCCTTAATGCTTAATGTCGGCGGGAAGCAAGGCGAGCCGATGATAGCCGAGGTTGAATCTATTGATACCATAAAGGCAATGACTGTTCCTATCGACACATTGCGTGATGAGCCTTCTATCGACAATTTGCGTGATGGCAATGTTGAAATCTCCCCTACTCCATCGCAAAAGGCGAAGCCTAAGAAGCAACAAAAGTTACCTTACACCCCTCCCGTCCCAAGACATCTGATAGCCCAGGCAGCCGAGGCCAGCGGGATTAGCGAGGACAGCATGGCGGTGGCTCTCGAGGAAGCCGAGCGTCTGATAAATGCGATGACAGTGTATCAGGAGATTAGGATAAGTGAGATTTGTAATGTAGAATATGAAGAAGAATATTATTGACATGAAACGACAGAGTATTTTATTGATTGCCATGATGATGAGCGTTGTGGCATCGGCACAGGAGAGTATCGAGCAACTGTTTAGTAGTCTCGACGCAAGAGGTGACAAGACATTGTTGTCGAAGAATCATTATGAAGACAATATCGACAACCCCACCACCTTCTGCCGCTATGAAGAGATAATGATGACTAAAAAAGCCTTCGGCAAACTCGAAGATGAGTTTGTCAAGACATTCACTAACGAGAAGGAGGCATATAAACTGTATCGTATGACACATAATGCTCCGCGAACATTCAAATCTGAGTTCAGTGTGCCTTACGGATCGCAAAACGAGTATTCAGTCACATTCGGCACGCATTCCGACCACAACTATCTCGTCGCACTTTTCCGCGACAAGAAAAAATCCGACAAGCGCAATGCCTACGCACTTGTGTGGTATGAAAAGGGCGACAATGTCATAATTCTGTATTATCATATCTATGGCAACGACCCTACGAAGGTGTCAAATGAGCGCGTCATCACCTACGACAGCAAACAGATTATCGACAACAACGGATATGTTGTGACCGGGTTGAAAGACTTGGAGCCTACCATCAACAACGACCTCGACTTCATGAAGCGTTTCGGCACACTGCGTGCGTCATTCGTTTCCACCCATGCAACCAGCACATTGGTGCGCTCGGGCATTGTAGTAAAGATAGCCGAACTATGCAAGAACCACGGCAACCTGCTCACCGACAATGAGCGCGCCACATGCGACAAGAGCCTGTCAGAACTTATAAAAAACAACTCCTTGGGCGACCCGTATATCGCCGGAATGCTCGAGGAGGCGAGGATTGCGCTGAAAAAATAATATTGTTTTATTTAGCTGGAAACGTCCGCTGTAGGGTCTTACCTCGTGTAAGACCGCATTCACCGAATGGCACCACGCAAATGGGCTATGCATAGGCGGTCTTACACGAGGTAAGACCCTACAAGCGACAGATTCCACGTTATTTCTACTCCACGATTTTTCCGTCGAATAGCTTTATCACTCGCTGCGCCATTGAGGCGTCGCGGTCGCTATGGGTAACCATTACTATCGTTGTTCCCTCGCGGTTGAGTTCGGTGAGGAGCTTCATCACCTCGATACCGTTCTTGGAGTCGAGATTACCCGTCGGCTCGTCGGCGAGAATAATCTTCGGACCGAACACCACGGCACGGGCTATTGCCACACGTTGCTGCTGACCTCCCGAGAGCTGATGGGGGAAATGCTTTGCACGATGACTTATCGCCATGCGCTTCATTATCTCCTGCACCCTCTGCTTGCGCTCCTTTGCGGGGATGTTAAGATAGGTGAGCGGCAGCTCGATGTTCTCCTCCACGTTCAACTCGTCAATCAAGTTGAACGACTGGAACACGAAACCGATCTGTCCCTTGCGCACGTCGGTGCGGTCTTTCTCCTTCAAAGAATCCACCGGGTTCCCGTCGAGCCAATACTTTCCGCCCGTGGGATTGTCGAGCAGTCCGAGGATGTTGAGCAATGTCGATTTGCCACATCCCGAGGGACCCATAATAGCCACAAACTCGCCGTCCTTCACTTCGAACGACACTCCATTCAATGCAATCGTCTCCACCTCTTCCGTGCGGAACGACTTTGATAAATTTTCTACTTTAATCAT
>JALFIX010000198.1 GCA_022775105.1 Prevotella sp.
TTCGTATCTTTTACCCGAATTACACTATATATAATAATGTAACTCGCTTCTTGTACTACTTCTCTGTTTATGTAAGTCTTTCAAAGAACTCTTTCTTTATTTGCTCTCAGAGAACCGTTGTTCTCAAAAGCGGATGCAAAGGTACGGACTTTTTTTGAACCCACCAAATCTTTTCATAGAAAAGTTTAATAATTTAACAGTATTTTAGAATTGAATCAATATTGGGAATTATAACACCTTATTATATATATATCCAAGCAAAACTATCAGCAAAATTAATTTGGGTGGGTAAAAACGAATTTTGCACCTTGGGTGTAATTAGTGTCAACCCATATTTTTCCTCCCAAACGAGTTATGAACTGCTGGCACAACTGTAGTCCAAGTCCAGTACCCTGTTTAAACTGATCCAATTTGACAAAACGTTCAAAGACTCTTTCCGCATCCTCTTTAGGTATTCCACAACCATTATCAGTAACTGAGAAATAAATAAAACCTTCTTCGGGTTTTTCAGCAACAGTCAAAGTAATAGTTCCCTCTTCGCTAAACTTCACACTGTTAGTGAATAGATTGACTAACACCTGTCTTAACCTTGTCTCGTCGGTAGAAATCAGCATATTACTTCTTTCATGAAGAAATGCGAAAGAAATCGGTTTACGACATGTTACCTTCATAGACTCAATAATGGAGTAACACATTGGTATAATGTCGCAATCCTCTTTCTTAATTTCCATACGTCCAGTTTCTATACGCGACAAGTCGAGTACATCATTTATAAGATTCAACAATATGTCAGAATTCTGCTTTATGATGTCACTGAAATGTATTTTCTCTTCTTTTGAAAGCTCCATTTGGTCACTTGACAACAAATTGGAGAAACCGACAATCGAATTCAGAGGAGTTCGTATCTCATGGCTCATATTTGCGAGGAAAGCCGATTTCATTCTGTTAGCCTCTTCAGCTCTATCCTTTGCAACAATCAACTCCTGACTCTGTATTTGCAGAGCCTCCTTCATTCTTCTGAACTTAACAACAAAATGCAATGTTACAATTTGTGCAATAAGTAGGATCATAGCCAATATGCCAGAGCCAATCAACCATTCCCTATACTCATCGATAAAGGATACCGGTCTATTCAATACATTACTATCGTCGGGTAGATTATTTTCAGACAAGTGAAAATCCTGCAGTCGCCTATAATCAAAATTATAACTGTTAGAAATATACACCAATCCCTGAGTTTCGTATTTTGTAAGATAAGCGATACAAATCTCCGCCAACCGTTCACCATCATGCCTGAAGTCAGGATAATATCCACCAATAGCAAGGTTATCCATTCCTGCACCAGAAAGAGAGAACATCGGGATATTTGGATTAGCATCACGGATTTGTGCAGAAGAACTACCAATTACAAAATTTTCATTGCAGTCAACCCTCCAGGTTCCCAAAAGAAGAGCAGTAGTTTCGGACAAGAGTTTGATTTTCCCGAGCATATCCGAATAAGACATCAACCTACCGTCAATATACTCCATCTTCAAATTGCGCATTCCCCTGATTTTGTCTTTTACCAATGCCTGCATAGTCACACCTCCAAGAGAATTGTCGGTGAGGAGGCAGAACTTAGTTGTTTTGGGAAACAATTGACGAACAAGCTGGAGGTTCTTCTCAATATCGAAATATTGCAGCACACCTCCAACAATATTGAAATCATGACTGTCAGTCCGCAAATTATAAGAAGACGGTTGCCATGTATGGTAATCCTCTTTATCATCCGGAATAGTGACAAGATTAGTTCCACAAGCCCCAATGACAATAGGCAATGACTTGTATTTTTGCTCTTTAAGCGACATAAAAGTTGAAACCGCCTCACGTCCGGTAAGAACTACCAGTCCTGGTTTTCTGTCAGTGTCCACATATTTGTCAAGAATACCTCTCATTCTATCCTTGAGTAAGAGCAATTCCTTCAAACCGGTACATTCCATGCTCTCTATAGTGACCTGACGCTCAGGCTGGAGCTCATCACAACGTTTCACGAAAGCCTCAAGAGTAGCAGCGGTAGCCCTGGAGTCGGTATTATATGAACATATATACAAAATACCTTCCGATTCCGCCCTATTATTCATCAGGGAAGAATCATCATCTGCCATTTTTCCAATATTCCAGTTGTTATTCTGCGCCATTATCACATTTGCCACAGATAGAAACAATGTCTGAAGAAATAGTAAAATGTATATTCGCTTAATCAATATCATGCTGCAAAATTACAAAAAAATATCTAAATAACAATATTATATCTATTTTTTTTCTGTATTATAATATATTTTTTTGTAATTTTGCAGCTGTTATGGATATAATTATGGTTAGACACACGCGCGTAGGAGTGCCCAAAGGCACATGCTACGGATGGTCAGACGTGCCTGTAGCAGACACGTTTGAGGAAGAGGCTGCGAATACGAAAAAGCACCTTGATGATATTTTTAAAGAACACGCTCCTGACATAGTTTTCTCCTCTCCATTGACAAGGGCGTGTAAGTTAGCCGCATATTGCGGATATGACACCCCCCTTCTGGACAACCGTCTTAAAGAGATGAATATGGGAGAATGGGAGATGCAGAAATATGACGAGATTAAGGATGGTGCACTACAGATGTGGTATAATGACTATATGCATCTGAGAGCGACCGGCGGGGAAGGCTTTCCCGACCTATATAAGAGAGTGTCAGACTTTCTTAATGAGCTGAAGACAAAAGAATACCGCCGTGTGGCGATATTCGCCCACGGCGGTGTATTGCTTTGCGCCGGAATATATGCCGGGCTTTTTCCAGCGGAAGGATGCTTTGAGCATCTGGTGGAATGTGGGGGAATCCAACGTTTAAGCCTGTAACTGGATAATACCGGCTCCCTCCTTCAATGCCTGCATATTAAGAGGAATCAATCCGTGATGGCGTTCGGGAAGAGTCTTATACAAGGCCTTCTCCACTCCATCATGGCTGATAACGGGACATACGCCTAACAGTCCTCCAAGGACAATCATATTAAAGACCTTGGAGTTCTTCATCTCGGCAGCCTTGTCCATTGCGTCGATGCGATATACCTTAATGTCCTTGCGAGTTGGAGGATTGATGATACCAAATCCATCATAAATCAAGATGCCACCCTCCTTAATCTTCGGTTGGAACTTGTCGAGCGACGGCTGGTTAAGAACTACGGCCACATCGTAGGAACTGAGAATGGGCGAACTGATAGGGTCGTCGCTAACGATAACCGTAACGTTGGCCGTACCACCACGTTGCTCAGGACCGTATGCAGGCATCCATGTCACTTCCTTGTCTTCCATAAGACCGGAATAAGCAAGAATCTTGCCCATAGACAGAACACCCTGTCCACCGAATCCGGATATAATAATTTCCTTTTTCATAATTACTTCACTATCAACTGTTAAACTTAAATAGTGTCCTTGAGGTCTCCCTTGGGATAGAACGGGAACATATTCTCCTTCATCCATTGATTGGCCTGAACGGGAGTCAGTTTCCAACCGCTATTACATGTAGAGACAATCTCGACGAGCGAACTGCCCTTGCCTGCCATTGAAGCCTCAAAAGCCTTGCGAATAGCCTTCTTGGCACTGCGGATAGCCGGCACTGACTCAACACTCTGGCGAGTGACATAACATGTGCCTTCGAGCTGGGCAGCAATCTCCGTGATTTTCAGAGGATAACCATGCAACTCAGCCACACGTCCATAAGGACAAGTACTTGTTTTCTGTCCCATAAGAGTGGTAGGAGCCATCTGACCTCCAGTCATACCATAAATGGCATTATTGATGAAAATGATAACGATGTTCTCACCCCTGTTGAGAGCATGAATGGTCTCGGCAGTACCAATGCAGGCGAGGTCGCCGTCACCTTGATAAGTGAACACAAGACGGTCGGGCCACAGACGCTTGATACCCGTAGCCACTGCAGGTGCACGCCCATGAGCAGCCTCCTGCCAGTCGATATCAAGATAACGGTATGCAAACACTGCACATCCCACAGGACATACACCTACGGATTTCTCCTCCATGCCCATCTCCTCGATAACCTCAGCCACCAACTTATGCACAACACCATGGCTACATCCAGGGCAATAGTGCATAGGCACATTGTTCATCAGTTCCGGTTTCTTGTACACCAGGTTCTCCGGTGCAATTATTTCTTCGTTTCTTGCCATAATATTCTACATGAGTTTATTTTTAAGGGCATCAACAATCTCATCAGGTTCGGGCACTACACCGCCAAGGCGTCCGAAGTATTCCACAGGCTCCTTGCCGTTGATGGCAAGACGAACATCGTCAACCATCTGTCCGGCATTAATCTCAGCCACGAGAATACCCTTCTTGCCACGAGCCACCTCGTCAATCTCCTTCTTAGGGAAGGGCCATAGAGTAATAGGTCTGAAGAGTCCCACCTTGATACCTTCAGCACGCGCTATCTCCATCGACTTCTGAGCAATACGGGCGGCACTTCCGAAAGCCACGATAACATAGTCGGCATCCTCGCAGTTGGTTGTCTCATATCTCACCTCATTGGCCTGAATCTCAGCGTATTTCTCCTGCAGATGAATATTTCTCTGCTCCATAATCTCCGGTTTGAGTTCGAGAGATGTCATGATATTCGGATTGCGGTCCTTGGTCCTTCCGATAGTAGCCCATGGACACTGCTCCCTGATTTCCTCCTCAGTGCGACGAGGCTTATATGGCGGCAACACCACCTTCTCCATCATCTGACCGATGACACCGTCGCTGAGAATCATTGCGGGATTGCGATACTTGAAAGCAAGTTCGAAGGCAAGGTCAACGAAATCAGCCATCTCCTGTACCGATGCCGGTGCAAGTACAATCACATTATAGTCACCATTGCCGCCTCCACGCGTAGCCTGATAGTAGTCACTCTGGGAAGGCTGGATAGTGCCAAGTCCGGGGCCACCTCTCTGCACATTGACAAAGACCCCAGGAATCTCTGAGCCAGCCATATATGCGATAGCCTCCTGCATCAATGCGATGCCAGGACTGGACGACGAAGTAAAAGCCTTCTTGCCCGCTCCGGCAGCACCATGCACCATATTGATGGCAGCCACCTCACTCTCAGCCTGCACCACCACCATACCCGTGGTCTCCCATGGTTTGTCGAGTGCAAGCGTCTCAATAATCTCACTCTGCGGAGTGATTGGATAACCAAAGAATCCGTCAACACCGCATCTGATGGCGGCACGGGCTATGGCCTCGTTGCCCTTCATCAATGTCACTTCCTGTGTGTCGTTCTTCATGTCAACCCTCCATCTTTTTTCTATAGACAGTTATGCATCCGTCGGGACACACGATTGCGCATGAGGCACAACCGATACAGTTGTCCTGATTGACAACCTCGACGAACGGATAACCGCTAACGTTAACTTTTTTTGCCAGTGCTATGACATCCTGAGAACAAGCCTCAACGCACAATGCGCATCCCTTGCATCTCTCGGTATCAACGACAATGGCACCTCTAATCTTGCTCATATTTTGCCTAATTAAATGTGGTCAATCTATATCTTTCTATGGATTATAAGCATCCTTATTATAGAAGTTCATTATGTCCTCAAGCATGGCCTTGGCCTCTACGGCAGGACTCTCGGCGTCAAGTTCGATTGCCTTGATATAGCTGTTAATGGCAGCGGCAAAATCACCCTTACGCCTGTTTTCATTACCTTCCTCGTAGTATTCGCGGCTCGTCATTTGTAATATTCCTTCTTGCCTGCGGCAAGGGTATTCTTCATCAGAGAACATATTGTCATCGGACCTACTCCTCCCGGTACGGGAGTGATGAACGAGCACTTAGGCGCCACCTCATCAAACTTCACGTCACCATTGAGTCTGTATCCGCTCTTGCGCGAAGCATCAGGAACACGGGTAGTACCCACATCCACGATTACCGCCCCCTCCTTCACCATATCGGCAGTGACAAAGTCAGGACGCCCGATGGCAGCGATGATGATGTCAGCCCCGCGGCACTCTTCCTTGAGATTGGCAGAATGGCTGTGGCAAACGGTAACCGTGCTGTCGCCATACTGTTTCTGCATCATGAGCTGTGCCATAGGCTTGCCCACAATATTACTTCTTCCGAGAACCACACACTTCTTTCCGCTTGTCTCGATGCCATATCTGCGCAACAAGGTCACGATACCAAGAGGAGTGGCGGATATGAAACAAGGAAGTCCGATAGCCATACGCCCGACGTTTACAGGATGGAATCCGTCAACATCCTTGCGATAGTCGATAGCCTCGATGATTTTCTGCTCGTCAATATGCTTGGGCAGAGGCAGCTGCACGATGAAACCGTCAACATCCTCATCCTTGTTAAGTCGATCAACACAAGCAAGGAGTTCCTCCTCCGTGATGTTGTCCTCGTAACGGATAAGCGTGGATTTGAATCCGCATGCCTCACATGCCAACACCTTATTCTTCACGTATGTCTCCGACCCGCCGTCGTGTCCCACGAGTACGGCAGCGAGATGCGGCTGCTTGCCACCCGCGGCAACGATAGCCTTCACCTCTTCGGCAATTTCCTGCTTTATAGCGGCAGCAGTGGCCTTTCCATCTATTAATTGCATTTAATTCTTAATTTCAATTCTTCACTCTTCATTCTTCATTCTTCACTCTTCAATTAGAATCAGAGTCCCGGCATTCCGCCCTTCATATTCTTCATAGCGGCAGCCATCTGCATCATCTTGCTGCTGTTCATGCCAGAAACCATCTTCATCATCTTTCTCATCTGGTCGAACTGCTTGAGCAGACGGTTAACCTCCTGGATATTAGTGCCCGAGCCCTTGGCGATACGCATTCTCCGGCTCTGGTTGATAATCTCGGGATTGGTGCGCTCCTTAGGAGTCATACTGTTGATGATGGCCTCGATGGACTTGAATGCATTGTCATCAATATCCACATCCTTGATAGCCTTGCCCACACCGGGAATCATTGCAGCCAAGTCCTTGATGTTACCCATCTTCTTGATCTGCTGAATCTGGCCCATAAAGTCGTTGAAGTCAAACTTGTTCTTGCGGATTTTCTTCTCCAGTTCCCTCGCCTGCTTCTCGTCAAACTGCTGTTGGGCACGCTCCACGAGGCTGACGATGTCACCCATTCCGAGAATACGGTCAGCCATACGCTCAGGATGGAATACATCCACGGCATCCATCTTTTCACCCGTACCCACAAACTTGATAGGTTTGGTGACAACGGTGCGGATAGACAAGGCTGCACCACCGCGGGTATCACCGTCAAGCTTTGTGAGCACAACTCCGTCGAAATCGAGACGATCGTTGAACTCCTTGGCAGTGTTTACGGCATCCTGACCAGTCATCGAGTCAACCACGAAGAGAGTCTCATCGGGATTGATAGCCTCCTTGAGGTTGGCAATCTCGTTCATCATCTCCTCGTCAACAGCGAGACGTCCGGCGGTATCGACGATAATCACATCGTTGCCCTTGGCCTTGGCCTCACGTATGGCATTGTTGGCAATCTCCACAACATTCTTGTTGTCAGGCTCTGTATAAACGGGAACACCTACAGTTTCTCCTACAACCTTCAGCTGTTCGATGGCGGCCGGACGATACACGTCGCAAGCCACGAGCAGAGGCTTTTTGTGGTTCTTGTTTTTCAGCATGTTGGCAAGTTTGCCACTGAAGGTTGTCTTACCCGAACCTTGCAGTCCTGACATGAGGATTATTGAAGGACGTCCCTCCAGTTTCAGCTCTACAGCCTTACCACCCATGAGTTCAGCCAGCTCGTCGTGAACAATCTTCACCATCAACTGGCTCGGCTTCACGGCAGCGAGCACGTTCATACCCATAGCCTTAGCCTTGACCGTATCGGTGAAGTTTTTGGCAACCTTATAGTTAACGTCGGCATCGAGCAAAGCCCTACGTACATCCTTGAGGGTCTCAGCGACGTTTATCTCAGTAATTTTTCCTTCGCCCTTCAGTATTTTGAACGAGCGTTCCAGTCTGTCACTTAAATTTTCAAACATTATATCTTGTATTATTTTTTATTCAACTCAAATAGTCTTCCAGCCTGTATCGACTGATATTTTCTGCAAAGATAAGACATTCTATCCAAAAAACAGAATAATATATGCGACTTTTAATGTATTTTAGTACGATTTTCATCTAAATTGCGCACAACAAAAATCAGTGTGCAAAAAAAGTGGAGAGAAACCAAAAAAGGAGATAGGTCATCTCCTTTTTTTCAGTTGCAGTTTTGGTATGTTTATTACCTGTCCCTCTTTGAGCACAGTCTTTCCCTTAAGGTCGTTATATACCTCAACATAGCAAGACATTCCAGGACCGAGATTTCTGTTGGAGATATCCTCAACAGTCTGTCCCGCCTTTGCCTTCACAGTCTTGTCAAGACCCACAATCCTGTATGCTCCGGTTCTGACCCTTGCATCCTTGTCCTCGTATTTTTTTGAGTCGTCAGTAGTCTCTGGCTGTTGATTCTTTGTTTTATCAGCCGTTGATTTATCAGCCGTTGTTTTATCGGCAGTGGACTTATCGGCCTCATTCTCCTCAGTCTTGGTTTCCTGCTTTATCTTCTCAGTGGATATCGCGCCTATTTTCGTTGCGTCAACCTCCTGAGTTGTTGTGTCCTTCATGCTTTCCGCAGTAGCTTTTTGGGTTGTTTCCTCGGCAGCCTTAAGGTCTGCCAACATCTGCTTATGGGCAATCTCTTCGGATATTTCATATTTTCCATAAAGATAGCCACCATAGGCAGCTGCAACAACAAGCAGCAATACGGCAGCACAATACATCAACCAGCGATATGAGCTTTTTTCTTCCTCTTCTTCAGTCTCTGAGATATTCTCGTCAACCTCAGAATCCGGTTGTTCTTCTTCAAGAGCAGGTTCTTCTTCAAGAGCAGGTTCTTCTTCTTCAGGAGCAGCCTCAACAGCAGGAGCAGCCTCAACCATTGGTTCCGACTGATTTTCATCTGAAGTAGCAGGCTCAGGCTTGTTTCCGACAACAGGCTCAGGCTTCTTATCCACTACGGAAGCCGCTGATGGTTCTTCAGCCTCTCCCGAAGCATCATCTTCCTGAGTTTCAGGAAAATCCACACCTTCATTAAGCACAACGGTCTCAAATTGTGAGAACGGCTTGTTGACAATCTCCTTCATGACACTGTCAGGAGTGAATGTCAACTTGGAATGTCCCTCGATAAGCACACGCCCACCAGTATTCACATTGATACTCTCGCGGGCATCAACATCAATAATCTTAAAGGTTCCAAGTCCCTTTACCTTCACTATCTTGTCCTCGTCAAGACCCTCTTGAATAATGTCAAACATCGCCTGTACAAAGCGTCGTGCCTCCTTGTCTTCAAGCCCATTCTTTGAGACAAGCACCCCACAGAGGTCGTATAGATTCAACTTACTCATCAGCCTCTCCTCCCTTCTTAATTTTTTCCTTCCATGAAGCCACAGGTTTGAAGGCAAGCACCAGTTTCGGCGGCACAAGCATACGCTGCTGTGTTGTAGGGCTTACCATTATTCTCTCCATCTTTTTCTTCACCTCAAAGAGTCCAAAGCCATCGATAGTGAGACTGTCCCCGTCCTGAAAAGCATCGCTCATGGCATCAATCACGTTGGTCACCATCCTCTGCGTGGGAACCTGACTGTAACCTGTGCGCTGGGCAAGGCGTGAAATGAAATCCTTGTTGTTCATACTTTGGTTGTTTTGTTATAAGTTTATCGTAGTTCCATACAAGTCGAATTCTTCCGAATCGACTATCCTCACATTATAGTATCTTCCAACTCTCAACTGACGTTCATCAACTGGTATAAGCACCTCGGGGTCAACCTCAGGCGAGCAGAATTCAGTTCTGCCTACATAGTAATCGCCTTCCTTGCGGTCGATGACCACCTTGAGGGTCTTGCCCACCTTTTCCGCCTCAATCTCTGCACTTATCCTTTGCTGCAATGCCATCAGCTTGTCAAGCCTTCTCTGCTTGACCTCTTCCGGCACGTCATCTTCGTAGTTATCAGCGGAATATGTTCCGTCTTCTTCCGAATAAGCGAAAGCACCCATGCGCTCGAAGCGAGCCCAACGCGTGAACTCCATGAGTTCCTCGAAGTCCTCATCCGTCTCACCAGGGAATCCCACCATCAGCGTCGTTCGGATATGAATTCCGGGGACTTCCTCGCGCATACGCTCAATAAGTCTGTATGTCTCCTCCTTGGTGACATTGCGCTTCATTCGCGCCAGCATATTGTCTGAGATATGCTGAAGGGCTATGTCGAGATAGTTGCATACGTTCGTATGCTCCCTCATCACCCGCAGCAACTCCCATGGGAAATGCGTGGGATAAGCATAGTGCAGCCTTATCCACTTCACCCCGGGTATTTCAGCCATACGCTCAACAAGTTCCGCTATATGCTGCCTGCCGTCGATATCCACTCCATAATATGTCAACTCCTGCGCAATCACCTGGAATTCCGTTGTCCCGTCAGCCACCAACTGCCTCACCTCCTGCAGAATCTCCTCCATCGGTCGGCTGACGTGCTTACCTGTAATAATAGGTATGGCGCAATAGGCGCAATGGCGGTCGCATCCCTCGCTAATCTTCAGGTAAGCGTAATGGCGCGGAGTGGTGATATGCCTCACCACATCGCATGTCTCCATAGGCGAGCCGAGGTCAGTGAGCAACTGCTTATAGTTGAACTTGCCGTAGAACTTGTCCACCTGCGGAATCTCAGCCTCCAGTTCATTCTGGTATCTTTGTGACAGGCATCCCATCACAAACAGTTTTTTCAGCCTTCCCTCTTCCTTGGCCTGTGCAAATTCGAGGATAGTGTTGATGCTCTCCTCCTTTGCATCCTGAATAAACCCGCATGTATTGATGACAGCAATCTCACCGCACGGGTTCTTGCTGTCGTGAACACAATGATAGCCCTTGGCCTCGAACATGCTCATAAGAGTCTCGCTGTCAACGAGATTCTTCGAGCATCCCATGGTAATTATGTCAATAGTATTTTTCTTCATTATCTACACTCCCGGAGTCACTTGTTCACCTTGAACAACGAGTCAACAAACTGGGCTTTGTTAAACAATTGCAGGTCTTCCATCTTCTCACCCAAGCCGATATACTTCACCGGCACCTTCAACTGGTCGCTGATGCCGATAACCACACCTCCCTTGGCAGTTCCGTCGAGCTTGGTGATTGCAAGCGAAGTAATCTGAGTGACAGCCGAGAACTGCTTAGCCTGCTCAAAGGCATTCTGTCCCGTACTGCCGTCCAACACGAGCATCACCTCATCGGGAGCCTCAGGCAGCACCTTCTTCATGACCTCCTTGATTTTCTTCAATTCGTTCATAAGTCCCACCTTGTTGTGGAGGCGACCTGCAGTGTCAATGAGCACAACGTCAGCACCATTGGCCTTGGCACTGCTGAGAGTGTCGAAAGCCACCGAAGCCGGATCACTGCCCATCTGCTGCTTGATGACAGTCACCCCTACCCTTTCGCCCCATATGCAGAGCTGCTCGACTGCAGCAGCACGGAAGGTGTCAGCGGCACCGAGATACACCTTCTTGCCCGCCTGCTTGAACTGATAGGCTAGCTTTCCGATGGTGGTGGTCTTTCCCACACCATTTACACCTACAACCAATATGACATACGGTTTGTGGTCAGAAGGCAAGTCCCAGTTGTCATTGTCGTCTGTATTGTTCTCTGAAAGAAGAGCAGCAATCTCCTGTCTGAGAATGCCATTCAGTTCAGATGTGCTGACATACTTGTCGCGAGCCACCCGCTCCTCGATGCGCTGGATGATCTTGAGCGTAGTGTCAACGCCCACGTCGCTTGTGATGAGCACCTCCTCGAGATTGTCGAGCACGCCGTCATCCACCTTCGACTTGCCGGCGATAGCTCGTGCCAACTTGTCGAATACGCTGTTCTTTGTCTTCTCCAAACCCTTGTCCAGGGTTTCCTTCTTGTTCTTGTTGAAAAAACCGAATATTCCCATAATTGTAAAATTTGATTGCAAAAATACAAATAATTTTTGAATTATCGGAATTTTTCGGGCAAAAAGTTCAAATAATCAGTTAAATATCACTTTTTTCGTGGGAAAAAGCAGTCAAACGACAATAATATAAAAAAAATAAAGACTGTAGCCCTTATAAAAAAGCCACAGTCTTTATATCTAAGCAAAATTTAATGATATTCCGAATTACTTGAAGAATTCCTTAACCTGCTCGTTAGGAACCATCTTCTCGTCAAAGATGTAAGCGCCAGTCTTGGGGCTCTTCACCATCTTGATAACCTTTGTGTAAGAGCGACCGTCCGTAGAACCATCGCGGAGGGTAGCCACAACTTTCTTTGCCATTTCTTATAAGCTGTTTTAAAAGTTATTATTTGATTTCCTTGTGAAGCGTCATCTTCTTCAAGATGGGGTTGTACTTCATCAATTCCATTCTCTCAGGAGTATTCTTACGATTCTTGGTCGTAATGTAGCGGCTTGTACCAGGCATGCCACTGTTCTTCATCTCAGTGCACTCCAGAATCACCTGTACTCTATTGCCCTTAGCTTTCTTTGCCATGATGATTATTCTCCTATAACTTTAATATCCTTCCACTCACAATAGCCCTTAGACACAGCCTGCTTAAGAGCTGCATCCAATCCGACCTTGTTGATCAATCTCAAACCAGCTGCGCTGATCTTCAAGCTAATCCAGCAACCTTCCTCTACATAGTAGAACTTCTTGCTGAAGAGGTTTACGTCAAAGCTGCGCTTTGTGCGATGCTTTGAGTGAGACACATTGCAACCTATCTGTGCCTTCTTTCCTGTAATCTGACAAATCTTCGACATTTCTATCTAAGTTTTCTTTTCTTTTTACTAACTTATTCCAAACAGGGTGCAAAGTTAGCGACTTTTTTCGAAATCACCAAATATTTATTCTTAAAAATCAACCTATTAGGCTATTTTTTAAGATTTCTTTCGATTTCAAGCCTATTTTTGTTCAATTTGCGCCCCATTTCACTTCTCCCTGCTGCTCTCCGTCGTCCTCCTTAGGTGTTTCGTCGCTTTTAAGAAAATCGAGGAACATTTCCAAGGCTTTGTTAGTGGCAATCGAGAGGTTCACGTCGCGACCGAAGTCTTCTTTCAGCAGGTGAGTGGTCACCTTGTCCTTGTCGCCACAAGCAAGCCAGATGGTGCCAACGGGAATTTCCGGCGTTCCTCCGGCAGGACCGGCTATACCTGTGGCGGCAATGGCATAGTCGGTGTTAAGCGACTTGCATGCACCCTTCACCATCTCCACTGCAACCTCCTCGCACACTGCCGTCTTTTCGGCTATCAGGTTGGCTTCAACACCCAGGAGGTTTTCCTTCACCTCGTCGGCATACGACACTATGCCGCCCTTGAAATACTTCGAGGCACCCGGAATGGCTATGATTGCCTCGGCTATGCGTCCACCCGTACAGCTTTCCGCCGTACCCAATGTCTTTTCTCTCTCCCACAGCAGTTGGCTTATCTCCCTGCTGATTATTTTGCTTTCGAAATCCATATCTTGTCTGTATTTTAGGTATATTAATGTCTTACTTGAATGTCACCTTTGAAAATGCCGGTGCATCGATGCCGCAGAACTCGCCGTCGAGATATTTGTAATATCCCGTGATGCCTATCATGGCGGCATTGTCGGTGGTGTAGCTGAACTTGGGGATGTATATTGTCCATCCGAATCGCTCGGCATGCTCCTTGAAGGCATTGCGAAGCCCGTTGTTGGCGCTCACGCCTCCAGCCACTGCCACATGCTTTATATGCGTCATTTTCACTGCCTTGCGCAGTTTCTTCATCAGTATATCGACAATCGTGAACTCAAGACTTGCGGCAATGTCCTCCTTGTGCTTCTCGATGAAGTCAGGATCTTCAGCCACCCAGTCCCTCAGATTATAGAGGAATGATGTCTTAAGTCCGCTGAAACTGTAGTTGAGTTCGGGAATCTGCGGTTCGGCAAACTTGTAGGCATGTGGATTGCCCTGGCGCGCAAGTTTGTCTATTATCGGTCCTCCGGGATAACCCAACCCCATCACCTTCGAGCATTTGTCTATGGCTTCACCGGCAGCATCGTCGATTGTCTGTCCCAGGACTTCCATGTCGTTATAAGCGTTCACCTTGACAATCTGCGAGTTGCCTCCGCTTACCAACAGGCAGAGGAATGGCAATGGAGGAGCCGTGGTGTCATCGTCGCTCTCCTTGATGAAATGTGCCATCACATGCCCCTGCAGATGGTTTACGTCAATCAGAGGTATGCCCAAAGCCCTGGCAAGCCCCTTGGCAAAGCTCACTCCCACGAGAAGCGAGCCCATAAGCCCCGGACCTCGTGTGAAGGCGATAGCCGTCAACTGCTCCTTGGTGATGCCAGCCCTCTTGATGGCTTGGTCAACCACTGGCACCACGTTCTGCTGATGCGCCCTCGACGCCAGTTCGGGCACCACCCCGCCGTATGCCTTGTGTACGTCCTGACTGGCGGTCACATTGCTCAGCAGCACACCGTTGCGCAGGACGGCAGCCGACGTGTCGTCGCAACTGCTCTCTATTCCGAGAATATAAATATCCTTCTTGGCTTCCATTTACACCTTATTATATATATATTATCTCAATAAGTCAATATCTCAACCCCGTGTTCGGTCATGAGGAACGTGTGTTCCCACTGTGCACTTGGCAACTCGTCGCCTGTGATAACCTCCCAACCATACTCGTCGTCGGCATCGATGAACACCTCCCACGTGCCTTGGTTTATCATCGGCTCGATGGTGAACACCATTCCCGGAACGAGAAGCATACCCGTATTGCGGTGTCCGATGTGCATCACTTCGGGGTCTTCGTGGAAAGCCAATCCCACTCCATGACCACACAAATCCCTGACCACACCATAGCCATATTTCTCGGCATGCTTCTGCACCGCATGTCCTATGTCACCCACATATCCCCAGGGCTTGGCAGCCTCGGCACCCACTTCCAGGCACTCCTTGGCCACCCTCACCAACTGTTCCTTCTCGGGAGTGGTCTTTCCGATGACAAACATACGGGAGGCATCGGCATAATATCCGTCGAGTATCGTGGTGAAATCCACATTCACGATGTCGCCCTCCTCAAGGATGTCCTCCTCCTTGGGAATACCGTGGCACACCACCTCGTTGATACTCGTGCAGACACACTTGGGGAATCCCTCATAGCCCAGGCATGCAGGTGTAGCTCCATGGCTTGTGCAATAGTCATAGCAAATCTTGTCAATCTCAAGTGTTGACATTCCCGCATGTATATTCTTGGCCACCTCGTCGAGCACACCCGTATTCACCACACCGCTCCTGCGTATGCCCTCAATCTGTTCGGGCGTCTTGATAAGGTCGCGTGTGGGTACGAGTTTTCCCCGCTTTTCCAGTTCTATGATTCGCTTGTCCATTTCGGTCAGCGGTTGCCCTGGCAAGGCGTGCCATCTTCTTTTCTTTCCAAACATAATAAAATTATACGTATAATGAAATTCGGGTGCAAAGTTACTACTTTTTTGCCAAACAAGCAAAAATTTACGGCATTTCTCTTCAAGTCAAGTATTAAATTACATAAAAAACAACCCCAGGATACAGTAATCACTACTCCTCCTGGGGCTTTACCTTAAAAAGACACCTATTGAAATAATTTATATATCTGTATGACACAGGTGCTACGACTTGCATCGCATTGTCACCTGATTACATTTATATTCAATCCAAAAAACCTATAATGACCGGGATAATCACTTTTTAGTCTTTAGCAGCCACAAAATTACTACTTTTTTTTGAATCTGCAAGCGTTTTCCCCGTTTTTTTTGCCAAAAAATCAAAAAATAATGTCTTTTTTTGCCGATTTTGTTGATTTATGGCAAATAAAAGGCATATTTTTTACTCTTTTTACTTAAGTGACGGTCCGTCGTGAGTGGGCTTCACGGGAATGATGCGCCCTTTCTTGTCGAATGTCATACGGTCGGCACACACTTCGCGGTGTACTCCGGGTCCCTTGTCAGGATTGATAAAATGCTTGTTGATGCGGTGATAGAAGATATACCACTCGTCCTTGCCAGGAATCTGGAGTATCGAATTATGGGCAGGCCCGTAGATTTCATTCTCGGGGTCCTGTATCAGTATCACAGGCTCTTCGGCCACCTTGATTGGGCCAAGGGGAGATTTCGCAGTGCCGTAAGCCACATGATAGTTGGGCGAACCGGTGTCATCCACCGACCAAGTGAAGTAGTATGTGCCCTTGCGGTAGAACACGTATGCACCCTCGCGATATGCATAGTCCTTAAGGGTTCCTCCCTCTGGAGTCATCACCGTTATGGTCTCCTTCTTCACCGTCTTCATGTCGGCACTCAGCTCAGCGCCAGCCATATAACCATTGCCCCAGTAGATGTAGAACTTCTTCGACTTCGGGTCCTGGAACACGTCAACGTCTATCTGCTGGCCTCTGCCCACGGGCGAGTCGCTGATGATGGGTGCCCCCGAGTCCACAAACGGGCCTGTAGGACTGTCGCTCACAGCCACTCCAATCTCCTTGCGCTTGCCGGCGTTGGCACTGAAGTAGAGATAGTACTTATACGAACCGTCCTTCTGCTTCACCTCGATGGCGGCCGGAGCCCACAGGTTGCCGCTCGCCCACTTCACCTGGTCGCTCTTGGCGTCGAGCACGACCCCCTCGTCCTTCCAGTCAATCAGGTTGTCAGACGAGAACACGCTATAGGTATATCCTCCCCATCCCGGGGTTCCGTCGGTGGTACTGTATATATAGTATTTCTTAGTCTTATTTGAATAAAGCACTTCTGGGTCGGCATGGAATCCGGGGAGCAAGGGATTGGTGCGGTTGCCGTAAGCAGCCAGCAGCCTGTCCTTCTCAGCCTGTGTGATGGGGATGATTGTTCCATGTCGGGGAGTGAACATACCCTTGGTCTCGGTGTTCTGCACAACCGAGAAATTCTTCAGGTCAGCACTCTTGCAGAACTGATAGTGCCCGTTGGCATAGCAGTCGTACATCACAATCCACGACTTTCCGTCGATGCTCTGGCACACTCCCACTCCCTCGACGGCCTCATTTGTCTGGTCAACATGCGCCTCATGCTTAGTCCACTGGCTTCCGAGCGGTTTTCCGGGCTCTGCGGTCAGCGTCTTGGCCGTGGCTTGGAAGATGCCCCTTCCGCCCTCGCTTTTATAGAAAAGATGATAAAGACCGTCGTCAGGATTATACACGATGTCACCGTCGATAGTTGCCGAACCATTGTCGAAGAGGAACTGCGGCTCACCTTCGAGGTCGGTGAAATCATCGTTCACGTAGGAATAGTAAATACGGTCGAACGACTTAGGGTCGCTTGTGCGCAGGGAGTAGAACACCATATACTTGCCAGCCTTCTTGTCGTAGATAGTCTCCGGCGCCCACACGCGTGTGACATTGCCCCACTTCTTGGGATATTTTGTGGGGAAGTTGACAGCCGAGTGCTGCCAGTTGATGAGGTCGGTGCTCTTCATCAGCACCATGCCGCGGTTGCTTGCCCATCCCAACGAGGACTTCATGTCGGTCACCACCATATAGAATGTCTTTCCGTCCTCGCCTCTCAATATGTGCGGGTCTCTCACGCACTGGGTATATGCGATAGTGTCGCTGTTGATTACGGGATAGCCTCCATTGAGCGGCGTGTAGTTATATCCATCGTCGCTCAGAGCATAACAAATCTGCTCCTCCTCGGGAGCGTTGCCTGTGAAGTAAGTGAACAGGTAAGCCACCTTTTCGTCTTGTGGCTGTGCGGCAGCAGCACTCACCAATGCAGTTGCCAAGAATGCCATAATTTTTCTTTTCATAGTCTGAATAAAGTTGATATTAGTTATTTCGGCTGCAAAGGTAATCATTTTTTTCCATACGGCAAAGCATTGTTCCGAATTTATCATGCCCAAAGAAGTTAAAATAGGCTAATGAGCATAAACGCCCAAAGGTGGATATGTCCTCAAAAAGGAGCTGTCCTAAAAATAATATGGTAAAAATCGGCCATTTTCTTTGCCATTTGGAAAAATATTCGTATATTTGCAGCGGATTTTTACACAAAGAAGACCACCATAAAAAAACAACCAACAAAAAAGAATACAAAAGTATGAAGAAACGTATAGCAACAATAATATGCCTGCTACTGGCAATAAGCGCCCGGATGTGGTGCGACAACCATAAGTTGAAGCCGAACCCCATCGACTCCCTGATTGCCGATGTGGAGGAGCACATCTATGACAAGGATGTGACAAAGCGCATCGACAAGCTGATGAACGCATCGAGAGATGTCAAAGACGACAAGGGCGTCGCCACGGCATACAAGCTGTATATCTTTGTCACATCCCTATGGCAAGGACAGCCGGAGAAAGCCCAGGTCATGCTCAAGGACATGTATCGCGACGTGAAGAACAGGGACAAGCAGGAAGACTGCTTCATCAATGCCTACAAGTATATCATCTACGGATACCAGGACCTTGGGCGCAACCATTCCGCCATAGCCATAGCCAAGGAGATGGCAGCCAACATCAGTTCGCCCAAGGTGTTCACCATCGCCCACTTCGCCATATATGAGTGCTACAGGGACATGCGACTGGAGGATATGGAATTCAAGGAACTGTCCCTGCTCATCAAGAACATTGAGAAAGGCAACGACTATATGGCCGCCAATATCTACACGTATGCCGGGCTGTCGTATATTGACAACAACAGGCAATATGACGCCAAGGCACTGTCATGCCTCATAAAGGCAGAGCAGATAAGCACAGCCAACAAAGGCAAGAAGAATGACCAAATGCGCGACTTCCGCGAGAATTTCCTGTGGTACACCTACGCCTACTATCACATAAATGCCGAGAAAGGAATCATGGGCAAGGCGCACTATTATATGTCGATGCTTGAAGAAGAAGGGTCGGAAGACTCCCGCCGCCTGCTCTATTCCCTGCGTATGCAGGAGTATATGAAAACCAGGCAGTGGAGGGAGGCCCTCACGGCGAGCGACTCATTGGTGAAAATCAAGCAGGACATGGACCTCAGGCCTTACAACGAGGCGTACTACTCCGACATGGCTGCCATCTACAAGGGGCTTGGCAACTATCCCATGGCACTCGAATACATGGAGAAATTCAAGGCCCTCAGCGATTCCAACCGCATACACCAATCGCTGTCCAACACCGAGGAGATGTCGGAACTGCTCAATGTGAAGCAGTATGAGTATGAGAACGTACGACTGCAGAATGTGATAAAAGACAGAAAACTGCTTACTGCATACATCATCATTAGCCTGACATTGGTGGTTCTGGTGTTGCTGGTGATGATTATTGTGTCGCAGGTGAGGGCATCACGCCAGCTCAAGGCAGCCAATGCCGCCATCACCAAGGCATACGAGAAGACGGAGCACGCACTGCAGGTGAAAACATCGTTCATCAAGAGCATAAAGCACGAGATACGCACACCGCTGAACGGCATAGTGGGATTCTCGCAGGTGCTCACCTCCATGTTAGGCGACAAGGAGGAATATCGGCAAATGACCGACGTGATTATGGAGAAGAGCGACCAACTGACAAAGATTATCGATGACGTTCTGTATGCCTCCGACATACAGAACATGCCCGTAAACATGGAACAGGTGGCCATAAGCAATGTCATCGGCGACATCAGTGCCACCTACATGGGGCTGCTGCCTAAAGACGGTGAGATAGTTGTTAACCCCATCAGCTCTGGCCTCAAGGTGACCACCGACCGCTCACTGCTCGCTAAGGTGCTGTCGATGGTTATGGACAATGCCGTGAAATTTGCCGGCGACAGCCTCATCACCATTGCCGCCCGACAGGCCGACAGCCACACTGAGATAACCGTGAGCGACTGCGGCAGGGGCATATCCAAGGAGAAGAGCGAGTGGGTGTTTGAGGAGTTCACCAAGGTGGACGAGTTCTCCCAAGGCACAGGAATGGGCCTTGCGATATGCCGCGAAGTGATGAAGCGTCTTCGGGGATCCATATATGTAGATACAGCATACGCCAACGGATGCCGCATGGTGGTCAGGCTGCCGCTTGGGTAGTTATATGCCGCAGGTGTTAACTGTTAACGCGAAACTGGCGGAAAATTCCATTTTATAAGCCTCTGAGAGAAAAACGTTATAAATAATAATATTAATATATAATATATTATATTATATATAATATTAAGTTTTCCTCTTAAAGTTAAAAAACAAATTTAAATACGAGTTACGCGTTAACAAGTTAACACTTCACTATGCGGTTTCCCTCTTGTGGTCATGTGTACTGCCTGTAGGAAAATCGGCTTACTCGGGGAGAAAAATTATTTTCCTCGCGAGGAAAAAAGTCGGCAGTCAGGACTATGGCCTTGACTACAAGGAAGTACGTGACGGCAGGTGTTAACTTGTTAACGTTAATTTGGCGAAATTATTGATTTCCATGTTCATTTGGTGAGTCTTTCTATCTTGCAGGTATGCTGCTTCATCTCCTTGTCGTAGTTTATGCCCACGAGAAGGATGTCGCCGGTGTATTCTGAGATTTTCGAGGGATAGGCCTTGCGCTTAATCTGGTCGATGGCGGTGTCGGCTGAATGATTGAACTTAAGCTCTATCACGAGGGCCGGCTTGGAGACATTGCGACGGGGTATCAGCACGAGGTCGGCATAACCCTTGCCAGTGGCATACTCACGATGGATGATGTACTCGTTTCTTGCCCAGATATATGCCAAGGAGAGCACACAGGCAAGCGAGTTCTCGTCGTTATAAGAGAGGATGCTGGTGTTCTCGTCGTGGGCAAGTTCGATGGCGCACTCAACGGCCTGCTCATTGCCGGAGACAGTGGCGTTGATAAGATTCTTTGAGTTGATGATAGTCTTGGCTATGGCATCCCACGACGTTGCCTTTATGGCATTGTTCATCTCATCCGCCACCTCCTTGTTGGGGATATAGCATTCCTGGGTTTCAAAGTCGTATGCCAAATAGCCGAGATGAATCATCACGGTGAGCACGTCGTTCTTGCTTCTCACGATGTGTATGTCGTTGAGGAACTCAGTCGTATCCACATCCACACGCTCACCGGCAAGCATGCGTATCACGTCGTCCTTCAGCCCCTCGAAATTCATCTGAATATATGTTATTACAGAGTCGTATGCCCCGGTTGTAGTCCAATAGCTGCCATACTCTTCATTCCTGATAGCCTTGAACACCGAATAAGGATTGAACATGCGTGAAGCCCTTCCTATGCGATAGCCGTCATACCAGCGTTCCATTTCGTGCAAGTCCATTTCGTGTTTCTCACATAACGCCTCCACTTCCTCGTGGGTGAAGCCCAAGTCCTTAGCCATTTTACCTGGACGTATCATCGAATATTCGCAGAAGTTGTTCAGTGCCGACTCGGTGTTGTATCTCTTTATGGGCAAGATGCCTGTGAGATAAGCCCCGGCAAAAACCCTGTCTGAATCTTGGGTCTTGAACAAACGACGAAGAAGCATGACATACTCGTCCAAGATGGTGGGAACGACAGTAGCAGGGTCACCCTTCATCTTCTGGCGGTCTGGAAACTCACGGCAGATGGCATCCCACTCGTCGATGATGAAAAAGAACTTTTCACCTGTATCTTGGTGGATGGAGGCAAGGGTATCCATAAGATCTGCACCATCATCATACTTCACGTCAGGAAATGCACTCTTCAACTCCTTAATAATT
>JALFIX010000247.1 GCA_022775105.1 Prevotella sp.
GGCTACGACCACAACTACGTTCTGAACAAGAGTGAAGAGGGCGAACTGAGCTTCGCAGCCAAGGTGACAGAGCCGAAGAGCGGCCGCACATTGGAGGTTTACACCACCGAGCCGGGCGTACAGCTCTACACGGCCAACTTCTGCAATGGTGCAGTGGGTCAGCACGGTGCCACATTCCCCAAGCGTTCAGCCGTTTGCCTGGAGTGCCAGCACTTCCCCGACTCTCCCAACCGTCCTTACTTCCCTTCGGTCGTCCTGCGCCCGTCAGAGCAGTACAAGCAGAAGACAATCTACAAGTTTGGAGTGGAGTAATTCTATTAAGAATTAAAAATTAAGAATTAAGAATTAAGAATTAAGGAATTATGTCTGAAACACAGAAAAAGCAGGGAAGCATCATTGCGATTATCACAATGTTCTTTCTCTATGCTATGATTTCATTCGTTACCAACCTTGCAGCTCCATTGGGAGTGATATGGAAAAACCAACCCGAAATCGGCGGTAGCAACCTGCTTGGTATGATGGGTAACTTCATGAATTTCTTTGCCTATCTGTTTATGGGTATTCCCGCAGGAAAACTCCTTACAAAGATTGGTTATAAGAAAACAGCCCTTCTGGGTATTGGTGTTGGATTCGTGGGAGTGCTGATACAGTTCCTCTCTGGTTCAGCCACTGGTTTGACCGGATTCTACATCTATCTCTTGGGTGCCTTTGTGTCAGGTTTCTCCGTATGTCTTCTCAACACAGTTGTAAACCCGATGCTGAACCTTCTCGGTGGTGGCGGTAACCGCGGTAACCAGCTGAACCTCATTGGAGGAACACTGAATTCGTTATCCGGTACTTTAACCCCGATGTTCGTGGGCGCACTCATCGGAACAGTGACAGCAAGCACCCAGATGGCAGACGTGAATATGGTGCTCTATATCGCTATGGCAGTATTTGCCGCCGCATTCATCGTGCTTTGCTTCATTCCTATCGAAGACCCCTCAATCGGCAAGGTTACTTCAGATACAAAATTCGAACATTCTCCTTGGGCATTCCGCCACTGCGTGCTCGGTGTGATAGCCATCTTCGTGTATGTAGGTGTAGAAATAGGTATTCCCGGAACACTCAACTTCTACATCTCTGACACATCAGACAAGGGAGCCGGCATCTTAGAGAATGCCGCAGCAATCGGAGGTTTCGTGGCCGGTACATACTGGTTGCTGATGCTCGTCGGACGTTTTGTTGCTGGTTTCATTGCCGACAAGATTTCCTCCAAGGTGCTTATGCTCGCCACAAGCGGCGTGGGTATGGTGCTCATCGTTTTGGCAATGTTCATCCCGAAGGATGTCACCGCATCGATGCCTCTGTTCACCGGCAGTTCGTTTGAGATGACTGTTGTTCCACTGAGTGCCTTGCTTCTCGTGCTGTGCGGTCTCTGCACATCCGTAATGTGGGCGTCAATCTTCAACCTCGCCACTGAGGGACTCGGCAAATACACAGCCCAGGCATCCGGTATCTTCATGATGATGGTTGTGGGTGGCGGTGTTCTACCTCTCATCCAGAACTTCATCGCAGACACCACAGGCTATATGATTAGCTACATCGTGCCTCTGTTGGCAATGGCCTACATGTTCTGGTATGCCCTCGCAGGTTCAAAGAATGTGAACACGGACATTCCGGTGGAATAACTAATTTAATTAGGAATTAGGAATTATAAATTATTTATAAACTAACATTATTATTAAATAACTATGGATATTGAATTTGTAAGAAGCCGCTTTATCAAGCATTTCGACGGAAAGACCGGAAATATATACGCATCTCCGGGTCGTATCAACCTCATTGGCGAGCACACCGACTATAACGGTGGTTTCGTGTTCCCCGGAGCTGTTGACAAGGGTATGATGTGTGAGATTCGCCCCAATGGCACTGACACTATCCAGGCATACTCAATCGACCTGAAGGACCGCGTGGAGTTCAAGGTTGACGACCCACAGGGTCCCCGCGCAAGCTGGGCACGCTATATCTACGGTGTGGTTCAGGAAATGCGCAAGTTGGGCGTTGAGGTCAAGGGATTCAACACAGCCTTTGCGGGCGACGTGCCCCTTGGTGCCGGTATGTCTTCGTCAGCCGCGCTTGAGAGCTGCTTCGCTTTCGCCATCAACGACCTGTTTGCCGACAACCGCATCTCAAAGTGGGATCTCGTCCTCGTAGGTCAGGCTACAGAGCACAACTACTGCGGCGTTAAATGCGGTATCATGGACCAGTTTGCAAGTGTCTTCGGAAAATCAGGCTGCCTGATGCGCCTCGACTGCCGCAGCCGTGAGTTCGAATATTTCCCCTTCATGCCCGAGGGCTACAAGCTCGTCCTGCTCGACTCAGTGGTTAAGCACGAATTGGCAGGTTCTCCCTACAACGACCGCCGCAACAGCTGCGAGAATGTAGTGAAGCACATTGCCGCCAAGCATCCGGAAGCCACATTCGAGACACTGCGCGACTGCACATGGGAGCAGCTTGAGGAGGTTAAGGCTGAGGTTGGCGAAGAGGATTATCGCCGTGCCAAGTTCGTCCTCGGAGAGAAGGACCGCGTGCTTGCAGTATGCGACGCCCTCAACGAAGGCGACTATGAGACCGTTGGTCAGAAGATGTACGAGACCCACGAGGGACTGTCTAAGGACTACGAGGTTTCTTGCGAGGAACTCGACTTCCTGAACGACATAGCCAAGGAGAACGGTGTTACCGGTAGCCGCATCATGGGCGGTGGATTCGGTGGATGCACCATCAACCTGGTGAAGGCTCCTCTGTATGACAAGTTCATCGCCGACGCCAAGGCCAAGTTCTCTGCCAAGTATGGTCACGAACCTAAGGTGTATGACGTTATCATCGGCGACGGTTCGAGAAAGATTTGCTAATATATTAAATAAGGTGCAGTGTGACACTGGCGATAGTGCAGTGAAACACCGCACCTCCTATTAGGTAAAGGAGGAATGACATGATGAAACCTCATGTCTTCCTCTTTTCTTGCTTTTTCTCAAGAAAACCCTGAAATCTTAGTTAACAGACCTTAAATAACAGTACAAAGAACAATAAAAGTGTCAAAAATACACTTTAAACTAAAAAAAAACGGGAAAAAGCATTGCCAATTCAAAATAAAGTTGTAATTTTACACCCGAAAATCAGCAATCATGCTAAATCAACAACTAAAAACATCATAAAAAGATGAAGAAATTTAAGACATCATGCTTAGCATTTGGCTTGACCCTCGCAATGATGGCAAGCTGCCAGTCAGGAGAGAAGGCATCGGACACAACAGTGTCTGGCTTGAACCCCGCAGCGTTTGATTCAACAATCAACGGTAAGAAAACAGCGTTGTTCACTCTCAAGAACTCCAACGGTATGGAGGTGTGCATCACCAACTTCGG
>JALFIX010000006.1 GCA_022775105.1 Prevotella sp.
GAATATGTATTATGTCAGACAATTATCAGACAATATATTTGCATGAATAAAAGAATTATCGTAACTTTGCCGCCAAAATATAAAACAATTTAATTTATGAAGAAAATACTATTGACTATCGTGGCACTGCTCTGTATCGTATGCAGTGAGGCAAAGGACAAGGAGGTCGTTTGGGAGAAACCTACGACTGAGTATGGAAACGTGTATGGAGATGGCTTTTTCAATATTGCCATTGACGTTAATTGCGTGGAACTGAAGGAGACTGAGACCACGGTGAGCGTCACTGTCAGCTTGCGCAGTGACTATGACGCTTTTAAGTTCAAGTTTTCAAGCGGTGCATACTTGCTTGCCGACGGCAAGAAATATTCCCTTGTGTCTGCCGACGGCATAGAACTTGACAAATCAGTCAAGACCAATGCCGACAACAAGCGCGACATCTTATTCCATTTCCAACCGCTGCCTCTCAATACCAAGGTGTTCGACTTCATAGAGGGTGATGACAACAAGGCATTTAAGATATGCGGCATACGTCCTATAGAAGAACGCCACAAGATGCTCATCCCCTCATATTGGCGCAATGAAACCACAGGCAACTGGGACATCGCCTTCCACGGCGACTATGCCATATATGACTGCAAGATATGGGACATGAAGGCTGAGGTGAACGAGAAATCGGGAGAAGCCGACATCACCATGAGCGACGGAAACAAGACGTTGAATGTTAAGGTTGGGAAAAACCGCAAGGGTTTCCGCACTATCTCCATCAACGGCAAAAAGGCTCTCTATTCGATGATTACCGACCGTTTCCTCCCTGACTATCCCACCAAGGACACAAGGACGGACTTTGTGGATACTGACTACGAGACGGATACAGTCACTGTCGTTGGATGGCTGAAGGACATGCCGGAAGAATACCGAAAGGACAAGAGTTTCAAATTTATTTTCGACGACCTTTTCACTGATGAGCCAATATCACTCCATGCCGACTTGGATTCCCTCGGACGGTTTTCCATCAAAATTCCGATTATCAACACTACAGGGGTCATGTGCGAATCGGAAACAGGCTTCTTCCTCACCATGCTCGAACCTGCGAAGACCTACTTCTTGCTTTATGACTTCAAGGAAGGAAGACAGATGTTCATGGGCGAAGACGTAAGGCTGCAGAACGAACTGTTGAAATATCCTCTTGACTGGAATGTAGCCTTTATGGGAAAGGATGGTGATTTCGAGAAATATATAGCCAAGGCTGACAGTCTCGTCAAAGCTCAGTATAAGTATATCGACGAACTGTGCTCTCAGCATCCCACCCTATCCACACGCTTCAACATATATAGCAAGGGTAACGCCACATGGGAGCAGGCAAGAGAAATCAGTCTGTCCCGCTTCCATAAACAAGGATACAAACTGCCCGACGTAGCACGAAGGTATGCATACGAAAACTTCTGGAAAAGGCTGCCGAAACCCTACACGTTGTATCACGACATTAACCTGTTCTTGTCCAACTATATAGAAGACCTATGTCAAAATCAGATCTTATTCTTTGATATCTATGACCATATCGACGAGATAGCCACCACCAAGGAGGAATCGGAAAGGCTGTGGGCAATGAAAAAGACCTCTGACGATGTGATGAAGAAGATTGAAGCCACGTCTGACGAAAAGGAAAAGAAACGTATCTTAGAAGAGTATAAGTCGGAAAACGCCGAGAATATGAAGTGGGTCGAGCAACTATATGACACTCCCCGTAGAAAGCAAGTGGAGAAAAAGTATTTTTTCCTTAATCAACTTGACAATTATATGAAATGTCTTGACTCTCTCGGAACTGACGAAACCATGAAGTGTATATGGGCTTCAAGGGTTGCGCGCATGGAATTTAAGAGGGATTACAATGCTTTGTCGCCCGATATAATGGATACATTGAAGACGTTCATCAATATTCCTGACGTGTACAACGCCCTTGTGAAAAAGAACGACTATCTAATTGCCCTCACCAACCGCCAGTTGGACATGAGCGTGATAAAGACAGGCGATGATGTAGCCGGTATGACCGAGGGCGAGAAGATACTGAAAAAGCTGCTTGAGCCATACAAGGGCAAGATAGTGCTAATCGACTTTTGGGGCACGTGGTGCGGTTCTTGCAAGGCGACCCTTGCCCATTCGCAGGAATTGTACGAACGACTATCAAAGCATGACATCCAGTATGTGTATTTTGCCAACAACAGTCCCAAGGATTCATGGGAGAATGTCATCAAGGAATATAACGTGACAGGCTCCAATGTAGCTCACTTCAATCTGCCCGAAGAGCAGCAATCGGCTATTGAGCGTTATCTGAAAGTCAACAACTTCCCCACCTACAAACTCGTTGCGCCCCAAGGCAATGTCCTCGACATGAAGGTTGACGCCCGCAATCTCAAGGCATTGGAGGAAGTGGTAAAGATGTTGATAAATGAAGAGTGAATTCTGAAGATTACTCTCGAGCACTGGTTTTTCACGGATGAATTATCTCTTCCAAAACTTGAATATATTAGAAAATCCCCCTTATATCACAGTTCATCCCGACAACAAGACTTTTGTGTCAATAGATGGCAGCTTATATTTTAGGGAATCAGGTAAATTGGCTATTGACAGTGAATATCATGGTAAAAGATATGAATAATACCAATTCCCGATAATGTATATATTGCTCATACATTATTAGTATGTAACCCTACCCTGATTCCGATATGCCCCCGATGTGAATCCTATGTGAAGTCGTTCCGTTATCGGCTTCACATCGAATTCATATCGAGTTCATATCGAATTCACATCGAATTCACTATTGAGGAACAATAGGGTGAGAGACTTCTGAAGGCGGTGCGTCAGAGGAGGATGAGACGTTGTGTGGAGCATTTCCATTTGGAACCTGTCAGCCGCTTGTGAATGCAGGCGACGGCTATGAGATTTGGGTCTGAGATGTTCATCTCATAGTCAATTCCCGGTCGGCAGTATATGTCCTCCATCTCCATGAATGTGCCCATTGTGCCGTCGTCATAACGGTGCCTTAGGAAAATCTTTACCACACGGAGTGCATCGCCCACCTGCCATTCCTTGGTATCTATAGGCACAAACAAGGTGCCATCATCCCTGACTTCGGGATGAAGTTCTGGAAGCGAACCGAAGGAAAGGAAATAATCAGCGGGAATCCATCTGCCCGTCTCTATTGTATTCGCTGTCATAGCCACAGGGTCGAGCAGCAGGTTATGATATAGAAACCTGTGATAGGGACGCTTGGTTCCCTCGGCATCCTCGAAACACTCTTGGATGGCCTTACTCACCAAACGATAGGCAGCCACGATATTCTTCATGCCACTGCGCTGTCTTAATTGTTTTTCGCTCTTGCGGTCCCTGTAGCTCGACGGCATTTCCTGTATCACCTGCTTGCCGTTGACCACTCTAAAGACCATACCGCCGATATGTCCTCGCTTTAATCCATCGCCTGTACTTTTTACCATATTACATTCTATTATTTAATAATCATGATTAACGGTGCAAATATACACATAATTGCAGACATAAGCAAGAATTTAACGGTATTTATAGAAAAAATATATCAGAACATTAAATTCAACTAAAATTGTAGTTAAAGAGTGTAAATCCCTTTGTAGATAGTTGTTTAAGTACTACTTTTGCACCATCGAACTAAAAAAGTAGTTGAATTTAAAATATAAATAACATGAACAGGTTGACAGAAAAAGAAGAGGAAGTGATGGAGATGATATGGACAATAGGTCCATGCGCTCCAAAAGATGTGGTGGCAAGATATGACGAGCCTAAACCACACATAAATACCATTGCCACGATGTTCCAGTCGTTGGAGCGAAAAGGGTATCTGAGCCACGAGGCAAAAGGGCGCGGATATATCTACTATGCAGTGGAGGACAAGGAGAAATACGGGCGCAACAAGATGAAGTCGTTTGTGGGCAGATTCTTCGGCAACTCCTACATGAAGGTAGTGTCGGCATTCGTGGAAGACGAGAAGGTGACTGAGGACGAACTGCTCGGATTGCTCAGGCAACTGAAGGAGAAAGAACAGTAATATAAAAAATAATACGATATGGCACTGTTTGTTATATATATAATTAGGTGGGCAATATGTCTCACGCTGCTCTACTCCATCTTCCGCTTGGTGTTGAGCCGCGAGACTCTGCATAGCTTCAACCGCCTTGTGGTGCTGTCCATAATGGCATTGTCGATGATTCTGCCGATATGCCAGATGGAGTTCTTCGGGGGCAACAGGATTGCCAATGGCGTGAATCGCTTTGAGACTGTCATTGCCGACAGCGTGGATAATGCACGCATATCTCCTATTGCGACAGTTGACAACAATACGCCTTTGTACATTAGGGGTGCAGGCGTCTCGCCTGCCAATGTTAGGGATGAAGGCATCTCGCCTGCCAAAATCGCACAAGGCACTCCCAAACAATCAAACTATTGGTGGATAAGGATTATAGTATTCATATATGTCGGAGGTCTGCTTGTATGCTGGCTTCGCTATATGGTTGCATTTGCTTCATTGTTGCTATTGATATTACGTGGCAAACGTATGAGCAGCCCCGACATTCCCTCCAACATCCATGTAATAGCTTGCCGAGGCATCAAGTCGCCATGCAGTTGGATGCACTGGATAATAGTCAATCCCGACGACAACAACGAGACGATGCGACCTGTGCTTATCCACGAGATGGCACACGTGAGGCTCCGCCATTCGTGGGACATGCTGTTCTGCGAACTGACATCACGCATGCTGTGGTTTCTGCCCTTCGCATGGATGCTTCGTCGCGACATGAAGGCGATACACGAATATCAGGCAGACAGATACGTGTTGCGCTCAGGCATTGACGATGAGAGTTATCAGATGTTGCTCATACACAAGGCAGTAGGTCGCCAACTATCGCCTGTGGCATGCAGTTTCAACCAGTCGGCTGTGAAGAAACGCCTTGTGATGATGTGCCGTCGTCCATCGAGGCGCATTGCCATGCTCAAGGCGGTATATCTCCTGCCCTTAATACTGTTCGCCCTCATAGCCTTTGCCAAACCGACGATAGTGAAGGATGTTGACAACGTGATAAAAAATGAGGACAAGAAGGCTCCTCTGCTTACCTTCTATGCAACGTATTCACCTATTGATGAGAAAATCGATGATGACATACCCCAAGAAGAGCCATTGCCTGAGCAACCTGCTGATGAGCCTAATAATGCTATAGACAGTGTCAAGGTTATTAAGGCGTCAAAGATGACTCTCGACTTCATAGGCTCTAACGACTCATTGTCGATTGAAAATCATTATAGGCCAATTGCCGACACTATTATCAGCAGAGATTGGCAAGCCGAAAAACTCTCAGAAGGCGTATATATCAGTTCTATGATGGGAACATTCTGGGTATCGGGAATGGACGTTAATTACAAACCTGTTTTCAAGAATCACCTCGATATGGACAAGATAAAGCGAGTGGCTCCACACATGCCAATATATAGAATTCAAGCGCAAGAGCGAGACGGAGAATTTTTCAGAATAATACTGAATCTTGAGAGTGCCATTGACGATACTAAGAACACTGCAAAACTTCCAAGAAAGTATCGCGCTAAGTTAGCTCCGATGACTATTAATGAGTATTACGAAATGAGGCATCCGCTTTGGATTGAGAAACATAAGGACTACACTCTCGTCACCTTATTCCGATATGTCGGTTTAGATTGTTATAGGGTGGATGTCAACGTTGATAACTTTAAGATTATAGACATGAATACAAAAGACACTTACAAGTGCCGAGGCATATATGGCAGCAATGAGAAACACATTGCCTACGATTTGATGAACCACCAACATACCATCTTGCCCGTGGAACTTGTCTTCCCGCCACTTGAGGATGGTGTGAAGAAACTGGCAATTGACACTAACATTGACAATATTCCAATGACTCACATAGTGTCGCTTAAGGATGTTTTGCATAAGTCACCCAAAATAATAAGATAATACTATGATAAGACCAAGAACATGTATCACTATGGTCATAGCTACAACCGCTTTGTTAATTAGCTGTGCCACAAATGGTTTACCTGCGTATGACCAGCGTCCATACAATCACCCTATAACTCTCGTAAAGGCAGCAAGTCCTGACTATGTAATCAACGACTATGAGTCATTTGCCTTATACGAAGCACCCCTGCTTGTTGACGAATCCGACCTTGGAAATGTACGTATGGGGGATTGTTATGCAAGACTATATCGCACCAAGGATGCGACTTATATCTCATTGGATTATTACACACCTGAAAACAAATGGTTTTACTGTTTCAATTCAGGAAAAAGAATCATTGACGAGGAAACTGGCGATGAGTATTGGATTAGGAATGTAGAGAATTTGCCATTCGACACTTGCTGCTTCATACTTGGAGCAAAAGGGAGATACGTTCGATTCATACTTGAATATCCACCACTTCCCAAACGAGTGAAGAAGATTAGCTTCTTTACTCCAGGGGGGCCATCAAGAGATACGTTCGATGGTAGTGCCACTCGCTATGGCCCGTTCGAAGTTGAGAAGATGCGCAAAAAGCGCACCCCAGGTTCAAGCATCAAGCCAAGAATAATTGAATAAGAAAACATAACACCAAATATTTTTATGAAGAAAATACTATTGACTATTATTGCACTACTCTCTATCGTGGGCAGTCAGGCAAAGGGCAAGGATGTTGTTTGGGAGAAAACGCACTCATTAGACAACATTTCTGGAGTATATCTTACGGTAAACAAGATGGAGTTTAAGTCCGACGAGACCGTAATGCACATCGGGGCGAGTTATCTACCCAAGTACTGGATTAAGTTTGTGAAGGAATCGGTACTGAAGGATCAGGATGGCAAGGAATATGCCATCATCAGCGGAGAGCCGACATGCGAGGGCGAGTCGAGAATGGAGATTGACTCATTGTTCTGGATGCCGGAGAGTGGAGAGGCAAATCTTGCGCTCCATTTCCAGCCGCTGCCGAAGGACACCAAGCGAGTGGATTTCATCGATGGAGATAAAGAGGGAATGCTCAGTATATGGAATATCTGTAGTGCGGAAAAACCCACTCCGCTTCCAGAGGAATGGCGCAATCTGAATTATACCGCCAACGAGACTCTCCCCAATGCCAAGGTCGGCAAGGGCATTGCAACGCTAAAGGTGAGAATGATAGACTGCAGACCCGAGATGAACAGCAGGCTCGGAATCCAGCATTTGAAGTTGCAAATCAATGGAATGCCTGACAAGGAAATTAAGTTTGACGACAATGGCTATATCGAGGTGCAGTTGCCCACTGCCCTTGCATGCCCCATAGCATTGGGATCAAGAGGAATTTTTTTCACCTTTTGTATAATTGCCCCTGGCGAGACGGTGGAATGTCTTATAAACCCTTATGCCCAAGATGGAGAAAAGTGTATCTTCAATGGATATATGGCTCGCACCAATACCGAATATGCCAAGGAATGGGAGAAAATCGACAATGAGAAATTCGCAAGCAAGGAGTTCTTCTCGGCGTTGCAAAAATGTTCCACTCCCGATGAGCGTTTCAAAGTTCTGACCGAAGAATTCAATAAGGCAAAGGAAGAAATCAACAAGCGCAACGACATCTGCGATGCCACGAAGGCACTTCTGAGAATGGACGTTGAAGGCAAGTATCTAAGATGGATTAAGAACTATGCCAGGGAATACGTCGTTCTAATTATAAACATGGGAAACGAAAAAGCACCAAAGTCATGGGATGACTATATGGCCAAAATGGAGAAATACAAGGATGACCTCAATAATATAGATTATTATCCCAGAAAGGAAGAGGATTTTGAAGTGTTTTCCGCTCCCTACGCCCCATGCAGCCAGACTTATTGGGATCAATACCCTCTCGTTTCCTACTCACTTTCCGATAAATCAAACTTCAACCTCAACATCCTTGACAATATTTACGGAACAAAACTCATTCTTGAGAATAAAAGCGAAGAATGGGAATACTACACCACAGGTATCACCGATTCTGGTTGTCTCGCCTTGGCAGAGGAATACCGTCAGGAGATGAAATGTAAACTCGACTTGTCGCAAAATGTGTATTTTCACAAGCTCGACAGCATTGCTCCCGAGAAAATCATCGACACCATCCTTGAGAAATACAAGGGCAAGACGGTGCTGGTGGATGTATGGGCAACATGGTGTGGCCCTTGCAGGCAAGGGCATATTGAACTGGCTCCGCTAAAGGAGGAGTTGAAGGACAAGGACATCGCATGGGTTTATATCTCTGCCCCATCGTCAAATGTAAGCCAATGGCAGCAGATGATAATCAACATCCCCGGCGACCATTATTTCATCAATAAAGAGCAATACGACTATATCATGAGAAAGCTATATGAATCCGACGGCATACCGACCTACGCCATCTACAACGCCAATGGCACTATGACCTTCAAGAACATAGGTTTCCCAGGGCGCGACAAGATAAGGTTAGAGTTGGAGAAAGCTATGAAAGTTGAAGAATGAAAAGTGAAGAATGAAGAGTGATATGAAGAAAATATTATTAACTATTGTGGCACTGCTCTGCATCATAGGCAGTGAGGCTAAGGACAAGGAAGTCGTTTGGGAGAAACCTACGACGGAGTATGGAAACGTGTATGGAGATGGATATTTCAATATTGCCATGGATGTGAATCGCGTGGAAATGAAGGAGACGGAGACGACAGTGAGCGTCACTGTCAACTTGCGCAGCGACTATGACTCCTTTAAATTCCAGTTTGCGAGTGGCACTTACTTGCTTGCCGAAGGAAAGAGATATGCCTTGGTATCTGCCGACGGTATTGAACTCGACAAGTTCGCCAAGACCAATGACGAAAACAAGCGCGACATTGTATTCCATTTCCAACCGCTGCCTCTCAATACCAAGATGTTCGACTTCATCGAGGGCGAAAGCGACAAGGCATTTAAGATATGCGGCATACGACCTATAGAGGAACGCCAAAGGATGCTCTTCCCCTCATATTGGCGCAATGAATCGACAGGCAACTGGGACATCGCCTTCCTCGGCGACCATGCCATATATGACTGCAAGATATGGGACATGAAGGCTGAGGTGAACGAGAAATCAGGAGAAGCCAACATCACAATGAGCGACGGAAACAAGAAATTGAATGTTAAGGTGGGGAAAAACCGCAAGGGAATCCGAAATATATCCATTGATGGCAAAAAGGCTCTCTATTCAATGATTACCGACCATTGTCTCCCCGACTATCCCACTAAGGACACAAGGACCGACTTCGTGGATAACAACTATAAGCGTGATACTGTAACTGTTGTGGGATGGTTGAAGAATATGCCAGAAGAATACAAGAAGATAAAAACTTTCGAACTCAGATATTTCGATATTTTCTCAAATGAGACAATATCCAACCATGCCGACTTGGATTCGCTCGGACGTTTCAACATCAAAATACCAATTATCAACACTACCGAGTTCTTCTGCGACTGGGAACGCAGCTTCATCCGCACTCTGCTCGAACCTGGAAAGACATACTTCATGCTCTATGACTTCAAAGAAGGACGAAGGATGTTTATGGGCGAAGACGCAAGACTTCAGAACGAGCTATTCAAATATCCTCTTGACTGGACGTTCGTAAGTATGGAAAAAGGAGATGATTATGATGAATTCATAGCCAGGACTGACAGTCTAATTAAAACGCAATATAAGAACATCGACAAACTGTGCTCTCTGCACCCCACTCTATCCTCCCGATTCAACATCATCAGGAAAGGCAACACCACATGGCAGCAGGCAAATGAATTAGTAATGACAAAATTCCGCACAGATAATCCAAAATTGCCTGACAATGCACGTAAGTATGCCTATGAAAACTTCTGGAAAAAGTTGCCAAAACCCTACACATTGCATCGCGATATTAATATGTTCATTGAAACTTACATCAATGATATGTGTTTGCAGACGTTTTCATTCAATGTATATGACCATATTGACAAAATAGCCAACACCAAAGAGGAATCTGAAAGACTCTGGGCAATGAAAAAGAATACTGACGATGTGAGGAAGAAGATGGAAACCACGACTGATGCAAAGAAAAAGGAACGCATTTTGGAAGAGTACAAGTCGAATAACGCAGAGGATATCAAGTGGGTTGAGCAGTTATTCCAGACTCCCCATGCAAAGCAAGTGGTAAAAAATGTATTATTCCTTCAGGAACTTGACACATATATGAATTGTATTGACTCTCTCGGCACTGACGATACCATGAAGTGTATTTGGGCATCAAGGGTTGCATACAGGGAATTTGACAGTGAGCACAAGGCATTGGCACCTGAGTTGATGGACACGTTGAAGACCTTGATTACTATTCCCGATGTATATAATGACTTGGTGAAAAAGAATGAGTATTATATCGCCCTCACCAATCGCCAGTTGGACAAGCTCGTGATAAAAACCGGCGACGATGTAGCCAGCATGACCGAGGGCGAGATGATACTGAAAAAGCTGCTTGAGCCATACAAGGGCAAGATTGTGCTCATCGACGTGTGGGGCACATGGTGCGGTCCTTGCAAGGCTGCCCTCTCACATTCGCAGGAATTGTACGAGCGACTGTCAAAGTATGACATCCAATATGTGTATTTCGCAAACCGCAGTCCTAAGGATTCATGGGAGAATATCATCAAGGAATACAACGTGACAGGTCCCAATGTAGCTCACTTCAATCTGCCCGAAGAGCAGCAATCGGCTATTGAGCGCTATCTGAAAGTCAACAGCTTCCCTACCTACAAACTCGTTGACCCCCAGGGCAATGTGCTCGACATCAAAATCAGCCCCTACTATCTTCAAGCTTTGGAGGAAGTGGTAAAGCAGTTGGCAAACTGAATGAACCTAAGTTGTAGTATTATGTGAATAAGCTTTGAACGGAAATAAAAGAAAACATAGAACCAAATAATTATATGAAGAAGATATTATTGACACTAATGGGCTTATTGTGCATTGCCATAGGCGTGCAGGCCCAGAAGAAGGAGAAGAAGCAACAGCTTTACATACGCATGAACGTTGTGGATTATCTCACTCGTGAGGCAGTGGATTCCGTGAGATGCTCACTGCTCAGGAGCGACAGTACGGAGGTGAAAAGCGAGATGGTGAAGAAAGAGCGATGGGGCACAACTTGTCAAATACGCATCGACTCTGTGGGCAGCTATCTTATTAAGTACGAGGCTCCTGAATATCAGGTGAGATATATCCCTTTTGAACTAAAACGGTTTCACAAATTCGAGATTCACCGCAAGCTGAAGGATGTGGCTCTCAAACGACTGCCTAAGAAGCGCGAAGTTGTGCTCGATGAGGTGGTGGTGACGGCATCGAAGGTGAAGTTCTATATGGACGGAGACACACTGACATATAATGCCGACGCATTCGAACTGCCCGAAGGCTCTATGCTCAACGCGTTGATTAAAAAGCTGCCAGGAGTGGAGATAAAGAAGGGCGGCGAGATAACCGTCAACGGAAAGCGCGTTGACGTGATGATGCTCAACGGCAAGGATTTCTTCAACTCCGACCGCGAACTGATACTCGACAACCTGCCCTCGTATATGGTGAAGAAAGTGCAGTCGTATGATCGTGTGCCCGATAAATACAAGAACACGTCGATGGCAGAGCATGTGGAAAAGGAGTCGGTGCTCAATATCAATCTTAAACGTGAATACGCCAAGAGTTGGGTGTCGAATGTGGAGGTGGGAGCAGGAAGTGACAGCCGTAGGCTCGGCCGTCTGTTCGGTATGCGCTTCACCGACAAGTCGCGCCTGTCCATCTTCGGCAACACCAACAACCTCAACGACGACCGCAAGCCTGGGGAACAAGGCGACTGGACACCGCTGCAGCAGTCGAAGGGACTCATGACCCTGTATGACCTCGGCATTGAGGGCAGTTATCAGCATGAAAAAGACGGCAATAGAGTGGATTATAACGGTTCGGGAAGACTGAAATATACTGACAGCGAAAACGACAGTCACAGCGTCAGCGAGAGTTTCCTTGAATCAGGCAACACCTTTGGCAGAAGCGTAAGCAGTTCGTTTGGCAAGAACCTTGAACTGTCGCTTAACAACAGACTTTACCTGTTGTCGGAAAGGACTGTCTTGGGACTGAAACACATTAACGTGAACATTTACAATAGCATGAGATATGGGGACAGAAGGAATGGAGGGCACAGTGCAAATGCCACATTCCTTGAGGACATCAGTGAGAAATTTGGCGACAACTGGACGGACAGCATCCTCAATCCCAATGCAGGCGCACTGCTGCGCAAATATGCCATAACGCGCAACCTCACACAGGCAAAAAACGACGGTCGCACATTGTTGTCCAATACATGGGCATCAATATGGGCTGTTCCGAAATATAACGACAGAGTTGGCATTAACATTGACTTAATGCATGATTATAATGAAGACAAATCCGACGACTTCGACCATTACCTGCTTGAATATCCACAAAAGGGCAGCGGACAGAACGACCGCCGCAACAGATACGATGCCAGTAAATCGAATACCCAGACGTATTACGTCGAGGGTTTATTGTGCTACAGGTTGGGCAAGAACAGAAATCATGAAATAAAGGGTGGAATGAAGTATCAACATAGCAGAGTGAAAAACGACCGCTCACTCTATCTGCTGAATAACCTGAAAGACTTCGACGGGGAGCTTGGCACACTGCCGTCGATGGAGCTAATGGAAGAGGCAATGGACAGGGACAACAGCAAATGGATGAACAAAAAAAACGATATTCTCACTCCGCAAATCCAATACCAGTATGACAAATGGTCAGAAGGTGGAACATTGTTTTTTATAAACGCAAGCTTCGGCTACTCAAATAAAAGTAACCGCCTGCATTACATCTGCAACCAAACAGATACCACATTGACAGACAACAAGTGGGCTTGGGAAACAACCCTGTCCTGTATGTTGCAAAACTATCAGAACGGCATGAATTTCAGGTTTACATACCAATCAACCAATACGACAGCTCCACTCTCTCAGAAAGTGCAGGTTATCGACAGCAGCAATCCTCTATATACAGCATTCGGAAATCCGGACCTCAAGGACACGCGTACTCATTCTATTCAAACGTCATACGCCAACAGATGGGGCAAAACCTTGTTTAACACAAATATGTACATGTCGATAACACAGAATGCCATCGCCATGGGAACCGTGTATGACCGCATCACGGGCAAGACCACGGCAAAGCCGGAGAACGTGAACGGCAACTGGAACTTGAACTTCAACTCGGAGGTTGACTTCCCCCTGGTGAAGAGCGACAAATGGCGACTGAAGGTGAAGCCGTCGTATAATTATATTCATAATGTTGACCTCAACGGCTCTAAGGATAGCTATACCGCGGAGATTGTAAAGGCAACGCGCTCGGTGGTGAACCCACATAACATCGGAAACGGACTAAGACTTACTTGGCGGGCATCCGACAAGATGGAGACAAGCCTGAAGGGCGACATCACCTATCGCCACTCAACAGGCAACCGCGAGAACTTCGCCACCATCAATGTCACCGACTTCAACTACGGCTTTGCCACTCAGATAGA
>JALFIX010000020.1 GCA_022775105.1 Prevotella sp.
AAGGTTGGATACGCGTTACTCACCCGTGCGCCGGTCGCCATCTTCCTTGGCAAGCCAAGAAAATGCTGCCCCGCGACTTGCATGTGTTAAGCCTGTAGCTAGCGTTCATCCTGAGCCAGGATCAAACTCTCCATTGTAAAATATTTATTTCTTGTTTGTTCTGTACTTTAGGATGACTCTCGAATTATCGAAGCTCAAAGCAAACTCTCAATCTTTTCAAATTGACGGTTCGTATCTTTTACCCGAATTACACTATATATAATAATGTAACTCGCTTCTTGTACTACTTCTCTGTTTATGTAAGTCTTTCAAAGAACTCTTTCTTTTGCGGATTGTGGCGTGAACCACTTTCCGATTTTTGCTCTCAGAGAACCGTTGTTCTCAAAAGCGGGTGCAAAGGTACGGACTATTTTTCAAACTACCAAATGTTTCGACGAAAAAGTTTATGTTTTTAACAGTATTTTAGATTTAAAACATTATCAAGAAGTCGAAAAGGCTAAATGACATTATTATATTACACACATGTGTGTGCGATAACACCCTCTTGTTTATTTGAAAAATTGTCTTAGTACGAACCAAATATGCATCGAAACAGTTGTAAGTTTGCCATAATGCCCGCACATCACATCAAATCTTTCTTTCAAAGAATCACGATGATGTATGGTTGTCTGGCCCTCCTTGGTATAATTAACCACAATCATGCGCAGATTGAGCAACGAGAGATTGCGCTTCTCAGCTTCCTTCATAACACGTATGCACCAATCGACATCGGCAGAATAACGATAACGGCAATTGTAAAAGATACCCTTAGCGATATCCACGCGAGCATAAAAAGCCTGATGACACACTAACATTCCATTTTTGAAAGAACGCCATGAAAGGTTCTCTGGAGGCTGAAGACGACGATGAGACAAAAACCTGCCCTCATTATCCACGATATCAGTATTTCCATACAAGACAGCGGGCAAAGCCGATTTATCATCATTCAACAAAGCAGCATTGTTGGCAATGACCTTCAAGACATCGGCATTTGGGAAGAAGTCCCCGGCATTCAAGAAAAGGACATAATCCCCCGAAACCTGTCTCAAACCCTTGTTCATGGCATCATAAAGCCCATTGTCCGGTTCCGATACTATCCTGATTTCATGTCCGTTAGAAGCTGCATATGAACGATGCATATAATCCTGCGCCACCTGAACAGTCTGGTCGGTAGAAGCTCCGTCAATAATGATATGCTCCACATGGGGATAAGTCTGGGCAAGAACACTATCCAAGGTTTTTCCCATGACCGCCTCTGCGTTATACGTTATGGTAACGATAGAAAAAGTTATCATATCTTATAATGTTTGAAAGCCAAAGCCTGATTATACACCTCTATATATTTAAGGGCCACACTATGCTGGGAATAACTTGCCAAAACCTTCTTTAGACAGTTATCGGAGAGATTTATCCCATCCGCCCCACTGGTCACCCATTGAATACCTTTGGCAAGATCATCCGAATCACGGAACTTAGCCACATATCCGTTGCGCAGGTGGTCGATCATCTCGGGAATCCCCCCCACCTTAAACCCGACACAAGGCACACCGCAAGCCATAGCCTCCATGATTGTATTTGGGAGATTATCCTCAATAGATGGAAGAACGAAGACATCAGCCGCATTATATATATTTACAATAAGTTTCTCTTCGCTGACATATCCAAGGGGATAAGCCTTGAGAGGTAGTTTTTCCACGACATCCTCAGCATGACCACCCAAAACAGCCACTACAGTATTATCCTTAGTCTCAGGAGAGGATGCGACCAATTTCTCCAATGCCTCCACAAAAAATTCCATGCCCTTCCTGACGTCCGTAACCTTCTGTGAAACAAAAAGTATGATTTTCTTGTCCAATGGCAGATTTGCAGCCATACGTGCAGTAGTCTTGTCACAACGTGTAAAGACGTGGGTATCAATAGCATTAGGAATACTAACGACCTGTTGTCCCACAAGCAGGGCACTCTGTCGGGCCTCGCCCTCCAACCAACGGCTGCAAGTCACGAAATGAATATTCTGCCCCTTAAGCATACGTCTCTTGGCCTCCCACGTTTTGTAAGCCAAGTCAGTTTCGCCCCCCTTTCCGGGCAACAACTGGCAACTATAGCATCGTGTTTTGAAATGCTTGCATCCACGGGTATAATGGCAGATACCGGTAGCCGGCCAGATGTCGTGCATAGTCCACACCACCGGCTTTCCACTATCAAGAATTTTCCTTACGATTTTGAGAGATATAAATCCCTGGTTAATCCAATGGAGATGAATGACATCAGCCTCCTTGAATTCCCTCATCCGGGTGATGTCCGTACCGCAATTGGCAATATCAATCTCAAAAAGATGCTTTTTTGAGAAATGCAGATGCCAGAACACCACCGACCTTTCCCATAGGAATCCCCACTGCCTCATCAGAGACTGCTTGAGCCCAACGACCGTAATCTGGTCAGTCTCCTTGTCCCTGACAAGCATTTTCGCCTTCACTCCGTTGTTGTTGAGTGCCTCCATGAGTCTGTTGGCAGCCACGGCAGCCCCACCAGTCTTTTCACTTGTATTCAGTATGAGTACCCTCATTATAATATGCCATTAATAAAAATCCATAACTAAATTCCCTCTTTCGCATCATTACGTCCTGAGATATGGACGAATGGATGTGGAAGAGGGAATCTCAACGACAGACGTCAACCGTGCTGTCGGTTTAGAATTGCAGAATCTGCAGCACCTTCATTACAGTCTTCGAGTGCTTGATTTTCCACAGTCCCTGCAGCTGCTTGATATTCTGCGGCAGCAGGTTGGTGTCTCTGAGAGAAATCAGATATTCTCTCAACGGTCTTCCCGGACGTCTCTGGTCGTCCTCCAAAAGTCCAACGCGTGCCAACTCGTTGTTGGCTTCGATTTCGTTGATTTCCACTTTGCCCATTTTTGACATATAGTCGTCAAGGCATCCTTGAATGAGTTGTAAATTACAGTTGAGCATAAGCATAAAGTTTTTAAAAGTCGATGCAAATATAGGAAAAAATTTCTAAAGTTGTATCACTTGAAAGCATTATTTGTTTCATTTTAACAAAAATAAAAGGAATAAATACAGAAAAAGCATCCTTTATTCAAAAAATATTCACCATTTGTTTCGTAATATGGAAAAAAAGCCGTAACTTTGTAGCCAAAATAGTAAAAACATAAAATTTAGCTAAAGATATGATTCTATTTTTCAGAACGTCATCCAAGAGCGTGATAGCAACGGAAGTTGACCATCAGCTCAACGAAAGCGAGATTAAGGAACTGAGTTGGCTTTACGGCGACGCAAAGCTTGAAGCGGGCGAGAGCCTCGACGGATATTTTGTCGGTCCTCGCCGTGAGATGATTACTCCATGGAGTACCAACGCCGTGGAAATAACACAGAACATGAGTCTTAATGGCATTCAGCGCATCGAGGAATATTTCCCCGTTGAATCCAAGGATGCCGACCACGACCCGATGCTCCAGCGTATGTACGACGGTCTCGACCAGACCATATTCACCGTCAACCACGAGCCTGAGCCAATCAAGCGCGTTGACGACCTTGAGAAATACAACGAGGAAGAAGGTCTGGCTCTCTCTCCCGAGGAAATCGAGTATCTTCACAATGTGGAGAAGCAGTTGGGCCGTCCGCTCACCGACTCCGAGATTTTCGGATTCGCACAGATTAACTCCGAGCATTGTCGCCACAAGATTTTCGGTGGTACGTTTATCATCGACGGCAAGGAGATGGAGTCTTCCTTATTTAAAATGATCAAGAAGACCACCGAGGAGAACCCCAACTTTATTCTTTCTGCATATAAGGACAATGTGGCGTTTGCCCAGGGACCGGTGGTTGAGCAGTTTGCTCCTGCCGACCAGTCAACGAGCGACTGGTTCCGCACCAAGCCTATCGAGAGCGTCATATCCCTCAAGGCTGAGACCCACAACTTCCCGACGACAGTAGAGCCTTTCAACGGAGCCGCAACGGGAACGGGAGGTGAAATCCGCGACCGTATGGGCGGCGGCGTCGGTTCGTGGCCTATCGCAGGAACAGCCGTGTATATGACTTCTTATCCACGCTTGGACGGCGGTCGCGACTGGGAGGACATCCTGCCCGTTCGCAAGTGGCTGTATCAGACACCGGAACAGATACTTATCAAGGCTTCCAACGGAGCCAGCGACTTCGGCAACAAGTTCGGTCAACCGCTTATCTGCGGTTCGGTTCTCACCTTCGAGCATCAGGAGAAGGGCGACACACGCTATGCCTACGACAAGGTTATCATGCTTGCCGGAGGTGTGGGATATGGCACCAAGCGCGACTGTCTGAAGAAGGAGCCACAGAAGGGCAACAAGGTTGTCGTTGTAGGTGGTGACAACTATCGCATCGGTCTTGGCGGCGGTTCGGTATCTTCTGTAGATACCGGTAGATATAGCAACGGCATCGAGCTGAATGCCGTTCAGCGTGCCAACCCCGAGATGCAGAAGCGTGCCTACAACCTCGTGCGTGCTCTTTGTGAGGAAGATGTCAATCCCGTTGTCAGCATTCACGACCACGGATCTGCCGGTCATGTCAACTGTCTCTCCGAGCTTGTTGAGGAATGTGGCGGTAAGATTGACATGGCTAAGCTGCCTATCGGCGACAAGACATTGTCTGCCAAGGAAATCATCGCCAACGAGAGTCAGGAGCGCATGGGACTTCTCATCGACGAGAAGCACATCGACCATGTGCGCAAGATTGCCGAGCGCGAGCGTGCCCCGCTGTATGTAGTGGGTGAGACCACAGGCGACGCCCACTTCTCGTTCGAGCAGGCAGACGGCGTGCGTCCGTTCGACCTCGACGTTGCCCAGATGTTCGGTCACTCTCCCAAGACCGTGATGGTTGACTCAACCGTTGAGCGACACTATTGTGACGTTGATTACGTCACAATTAAAAAATTAAAGAATGAAAATATTAAAGATTCTGCGAATGAAAACTTTAATTCTTTAATTATTTCATCTTTTAATTCAAAACTCGAAGAGTATTTGACACGAGTTTTGCAATTAGAAGCAGTGGCTTGTAAGGATTGGTTGACCAATAAGGTTGACCGCTCCGTGACTGGTAAGATTGCCCGCCAGCAGTGCCAGGGTCGCCTCCAGTTGCCGTTAAGCGACTGTGGTGTCGTTGCCCTCGACTATCGTGGCAAGCAAGGTATCGCCACTGCCCTCGGACATGCTCCTCAGGCAGGACTCGCCTCTCCCGAGGCAGGCTCAGTGCTCTCCGTAGCCGAATCTCTTACGAATATCATTTGGGCTCCACTTGTGAATGGACTTGAGAGCGTGAGCCTCTCTGCCAACTGGATGTGGCCTTGCCGCTCTCAGGAAGGCGAGGATGCCCGCCTCTATAGTGCCGTCAAGGCCCTGAGCGACTTCTGTTGCGCTCTCCACATCAATGTGCCTACAGGTAAGGACTCGCTGTCTATGACCCAGCAATATCCCGACGGACAGAAGGTGATAGCCCCAGGCACAGTGATTGTGTCAAGTGGCGGTCAGGTGTCCGACGTGCGCAAGGTCATCGGTCCAGTGATGGTAAATGACAAGCGTGCCTCCTTCTATCATATCGACTTCTCGTTCGACGAGCAGCGTCTCGGCGGTAGTGCCTTCGCACAGAGCCTTGGCAAGGTGGGCGACGATGTTCCCACAGTTAAGAATCCCGAATACTTTGCCGATGCCTTCAATGCCATTAATGAGATGGTCAACCGTCGCTGGATATACTGCGGACACGACATCAGTGCCGGTGGTCTTATCACCACTCTCCTTGAGATGACATTCGCCAACATCGAGGGCGGTATGAACATCAACCTCCACAATATCTGCCGCAACGGTGACATCGTGAAGACTCTCTTCGCCGAGAACCCCGGTATCGTGGTTGAGGTGGCAGAGGCTTACGATGAGGATTTCCGCACATATCTCGACGAGCAGGGAGTTGCATACGCAAAGATTGGATATCCCACTCCCGACAAGCGAACCCTCACAGTGAAGTGCGGCGAATGGGAGCACGACTTCGATATCGAGGCCCTGCGCGACGTTTGGTACAGCACATCATACAAGCTCGACCAGAAGCAGAGCTTCAACGGTATGGCGAAGAAGCGCTACACCAACTACAAGAAGCAGCCGCTTGAGATGATCATGCGCACCGACTTCGACGGTACATTCGAGCAGCTCGGCGTCACTCCCGACCGCAAGGAGAAGTCGGGCATACGTGCCGCCATCATCCGTGAGAAGGGAACCAACGGCGACCGCGAGATGGCTTACTCACTCTATCTCGCCGGCTTCGACGTGAAGGACGTGATGATGACCGACCTCATCAGCGGACGCGAGACACTTGAGGACATCAACATGATTGTCTTCTGCGGCGGATTCTCCAACTCCGACGTTCTCGGTTCAGCCAAGGGATGGGCTGGCGCGTTCCTCTTCAACCCCAAGGCCAAGGAGGCACTCGACAAGTTCTATGCCCGCGAGGACACCCTCTCACTTGGTATCTGCAACGGTTGCCAGCTCATGGCTGAGCTTAACCTCATCAATCCCGACCACAAGCATCAGACTCACCTCTGCCACAATAACTCGAAGAAGTTCGAGAGCCAGTTCCTCACGCTCAACATCCCGCGCAACAACAGTGTGATGTTCCGCACCCTGAGCGGCTGCAAGCTCGGAATATGGGTTGCCCACGGCGAGGGACGTTTCTATCTGCCTCAGCCCGAGGACAACTACAGCGTAGTGGCTAAGTACAACTATGCCGAATATCCCGGCAACCCCAACGGTTCCGACTACAACGTGGCTGGTATATGCAGTGCCGACGGTCGTCATCTTGCCATGATGCCCCACCTCGAGCGTGCCATCTTCCCCTGGCAGAACGGTTGGTATCCGCGCAGCCGCCGTCAGGACGACTGCACTCCGTGGCTTGAGGCGTTTGTCAATGCACGCAAGTGGATTGAGGAAAAATTAAAGAATTAAAAATTCAACTTTCGCAAGTATGGGAAGTTAAAGGAGTTAAGGGAGTTAAGGGAGTTAAAGACGTATGTTTTTCCCCCGAAAACTTCCCAAATGGACGAAAATACTATTGTCTTTAACTCCTTTAAACTCCTTTAACTCCTTTAACTCCATAAAGTTGAGCAAATACGAAACTTAAATTAATAATTATTGGACAAGTTTTATTTGACAAGTTTCAAGACATTCTTCAAGATTGGCGTATTCACCCTTGGCGGTGGATACGCCATGATACCTATTATAGAGGCAGAGGTAGTAGAACGTCAGAAATGGATTAGCAAGACCGAGTTTGTAGATACGGTTGCCATAGCGCAGTCGTGTCCGGGAGTGTTCGCCATAAACCTCAGCGTGTTCATCGGCTACAAGATGCGCAAGGCCAAGGGGGCTGCCGTCACGGCATTAGGCACTGCCCTACCCTCGTTCCTCATCATCCTTGCCATTGCCATGTTCTTCCGCCAGTTTGAGGACAATCCCGTTGTTGCCGCCATGTTCCGCGGCATCCGTCCTGCGGTAGTAGCCCTCATTGCCGTTCCCACAATCAAAATGGCAAAGACAGCCAAGGTCACATTGTCCAACTGCTGGATTCCCATAGCATCAGCCTTGGCGATATGGGCATTGGGCGTTTCACCTATTATTATAATAATATTAGCGGGAGCGATAGGATACGCTTGGGGAAAGGTTTTGAAGAATTAAAAAATTAAAGAATTAAAAAATTAAAGAGGGCTGCGCTATTTATGATATTTATATACTTGTTTATAACATTTTTCCAGATAGGCCTATTCGGATTCGGAGGAGGCTACGGTATGTTGTCGTTGATTCAGACCGAAGTGGTGCATAACCATCATTGGCTCACCACCTCGCAATTCACCGACATAGTGGCCATCAGCCAGATGACTCCGGGCCCCATCGGCATCAACTCCGCCACATATTGCGGATATACCGCCGTGCATAATGCCGGCTACGGCTATATTATGTCGATGCTTGGCAGTTTCACCGCCACTTTCGCCCTTGTTCTGCCCTCATTCATCCTGATGATTGTCATCAGCAAGATGTTCCTCAAGTATATGAAGACCCATGCCGTGCAGTCAGTCTTCAACGGTCTTCGTCCCGCAGTGGTAGGTCTATTAGGAGCCGCCACCCTCCTGCTTATGACTCCCGAGAATTTCAGTCTTCCCTCAGTCAATCCCTGGCAGTTCTTCATCAGCTGCGGTCTCTTCGCCGCCACCTTCTACGGCACGTATTTCCTCAAGATCAACCCCATCCGCATGACCATCTATGCCGCCATTGCAGGATTGGTCCTGCTGTATTAAATGTAACTATTCTGCTGATATAATTTTAAACACAAAGACACGAAGAAACAAAGCATTTTTCGCTTACGGAAGATACAATGAGCAGCAAAGCTGCTTACAAAGTCCACAAAGTTTTTATCAAACACAGAGTTACGGAGTCACAGAGTTTTTCTCTATATCTTTTTAAAACTTAAAAATATCCTCTCTGTATCTCCGTGCCTCTGTGTTTTATTTCCCCATCCGTAAGGCTTTGTGGCGACTTTTAAGTCGCTTGTAGTCTTTGTATCTAAATAAAACCTTCGTTTCTTTGTTTCTTTGTGTTCATATATATAGGAGAACCTATATCGTATAAAACCACCCTACAAGCGGGTGGTTTCAAGTCGTCACCTTCCAATCGCCTATTGTGCGGCGCTCGGGGTCGAAGTTGATGCCTACCTTTACAATTGGAAGACCAGAGAGGGCAAACTTTGAGGAGTAATCCTTGAGGTCTATCTGATTGATGGCTGCCTGGGCGGACATATTTAATTTCAGCTCAAAGAGGTATAGAGCCTTGTCGGTCTTCATCACTATATCCACTCGTCCTGTGGGAGTGTGAACCTCCACCTCCACATATCTGCCGAAGAGCGAGAAGATTACGTAGAGCAGCTGCTGGTAATGCCCCTCAGAATTGGCATTGTCACAATAAGGCACGGTGAGGAGATATGCCTGGAGGAGGCGGAACATCTCGTCGAGATTCTCATGAAGCAAGGCTTCGTACATATAACCTATAGTTGTACCTCCTTCATCGTAAAACTCATGTACATAATTTGGCAAAAGGCTGTCCATCAGCCCTACACGTATTTCGGTGTTCGGAATGTCAAGTGTGTATAGCTTTGTCGCGCGGTTGTAGTCCTTAATGGTGACGTAGCCGCTCTGATAGAGCAATGGGGTTATACTCTTCATGTTCTCTGTGGGAGCATCGAATGCCGATGCCAGCACACTTGCGCCTCCTATTTTAGACGGCACGACATTATACTTGCGCAGCATCTCTATGAGATATGTCGGAGTGCCCGAACCAAACCAGTAGTTGGTATAATCGCCATCCTGCAAGGCATTAAGAAGGCTGAAGGGATTGAA
>JALFIX010000059.1 GCA_022775105.1 Prevotella sp.
CAAACGGATGTTTTTGTTGTAATGCCAGCTTGACAAAGGTGCCTTGGTGAGGGATGGCGCCTGAGTAGAGGTGATACATCGTGAGTTTTCCGTCAGGTGGGGGAGGGGATATGATTGTGCGGGTGTCGGTGGCAAGTACATTGCCAATGATGATATCTTCGTCGTGGATATAAAGACATGCGTCGGACAGTACTTTATTATCATAGAAGATATCCCCTGAATTCATGAAGATGAGATATTCGCCGCGGGCGGCTTTCACTCCCTTGTTCATGGCATTGTATATGCCGCCGTCTTTTTCTGATACCCAATAAGAGATTTTGTCTTCGCGCTCCTTTATAACCTCAACACTTCCGTCTGTTGAGCCACCGTCGATAATGACATACTCATAATCATCACATGTCTGACCGACTACGCTCAGGATAGTCTGGCGCAGCCCATCGGCATTGTTGTAGTTAATGGTTATGACGGTAAACTTCATATTGTATTATGTTATTATATTCGACTGCGAAGATACGACTTTTTTGTCAAATCTCCAAATATTTTGGCAAAATTCTTCTATTTTCCTGCCACAACACTAAGATAGAACGCCAATTCTATCAAAAGGAACAATGCACCGCAGCAATCGCCGGTGTAGCCTTGAAGGCGATGCCATATCAGGCGGTAGAGGAAATACATCACTACACAGGGGGCAAAAACCATGTATTCCCATTGAAGGATGATGCCCATATGGGAGGAGAAAAGGTAGAGGGCGAGTATCGGCAAAAGCCCCTGGATGGCAAGGCCAATGCCCGACTTCAAGGGGGGGCGACGATATACCACCTTTGCCTTGGCTTCCGCCTCGGTGCGGGCGTAGGGCATCATGCTGATTATCTGTGATGCCACCATCTTGGAGAACGGGTCGCCGGCAAAGATGACAAAGGCTGCCGTGAGCGGCGGAAGACTATACAGACAGAGGAAGAGCAAAAGGACATATATGAGTATGCCGATTACTCCGTAGGTGCCTATGCGCGAGTCCTTCATGATGTCGAGGATGCGCTGGCGGTCGCTGCCTCCGCCACCAAAACCGTCGAAGAAATCACAGAGACCGTCCTCGTGCAAGGCACCTGTGACAAGAAGGCGCATGGCTATGGCAAGAACCACGGCAATGGGGTAGGGGAATACAAGGCTTGCACCATAGAGCGTAACCGCCATCAAGCCACCTGTTATCCATCCCGCAAGCGGCCAATATTCCACCACGCGACGGTAGCAACTCTTGTCTGGTTCGGCAATGCGCCAAAAGGGCAGACGGGTGAAGAAAATCAGGGCGGCAAGCGGTGTTTCCCACCAACGGGTACGGTCAATGGATACTCTCATAATTAAAAATATTTTGTTATATTAGCATTCTGGAAATTGTTCATTTCCGTAATCATTCTTACTGCACTGTCGATTATTGGGAATGAGCACAAGGCTCCTGTTCCCTCGCCAAGGCGCAGACCCAACGTGAGCAGTGGCTTGGCATCGAGAAGACTGAGCATGCGCGCATGACCTCCCTCGTCGCCGCTATGACCGAAAACCATATAATCCACAATATCAGGATAGAGGCGTGAGGCGGCAAGGGCGCAGGCTGTCATGATGAAACCGTCAACCATAATAATGAGATGACACTCTGCTGCACGGAGCATTGCCCCAATGGTGGCAACCATCTCAAAGCCACCAAAATATCGTATTATCTCTTCAGCGTTGCTGCAATCGAGTGCCGAAGACTTGAAATTATCCACAGCCTGCCTCAACACCTCATATTTATGACGTATGCCTTCATTGTCAAGTCCCGCTCCTGCTCCTACACATTCATCCAACGGTATATTGCCGAAGAGACTCATCCATATACTCGAAGGCGAGGTGTTGGCTATTCCCATCTCGCCGATGCAGATGATGTCGCTGCCGTCATTAAAACAGTTGTCCGCCATCTCGGCACCGATGTTCAATGCCTGTTGGTATTGTTCTACGGTCATGGCTGGTCCGTAAAGAAAATTAGCCGTGCCATTGGCAATCTTGCGGTTGATGATTTCGGGGTGCATACTGAGGTCATAATCCACTCCTACATCAATAAGGCGAAGCTTGAATCCGTGTTGGCGGCAGAACATATTTACACCTCCGCCGCCATGGGTGAAGTTTATCATCTGCTGCCACGTTATCTCGCGGGGAGATACACTGACTCCCTCGCGTTCGATGCCGTGGTCGGCACCGAAGAGCAAATGACAAGGATTATGAAGAGTGGGGTGGAGGGTCTGCTCAATAAGGCAAACCTGCAATGCCAACTCCTCAAGACGTCCCAATGAGCCTTTAGGCTTGTTGAGGTTGTCTATCTTGTCGATTATTGCCTGACGTATCTTTTGGTCCGGCTTATGTATGTTGAACTTGGTCATACCGCAAAACTTTAATATTTTAATATTTTAATTTTTTAATATTTACAGGTATTCCCGATACCATTAAGATTACCTCGTCGGCATGCGAAGCCACATATTGGTTCATCCAGCCCTCAAGGTCGGTGAAACGCCTTTGTATGGCGTTTTCGCTCACTCCGCCACTTCCAATCTCATTGGTGACGAAGATGAACGTGGCATCCTGAGACGTAAACTTGTCAAACTCCTGCTTGAGACATTCAAGGGCATCATTCACCGAAGGTTGTTCCCATTCAGCCTTTTCGCGCGAAAAGAAATAGTTGGTGCACCACAATGTGATACAGTCGATAACTACCACTCTGCCTGTGACATCATGACGGCTCAGTTCCTTCTCTTCCTCAATGTTTGTCCATTGTGGCCCTCGACGCTGCTGGTGGATGAGAACACGTTGGCGGAATTCCTCGTCCCATATATGGGCAGTGGCAAGATAAACGGGATTGTCGCTCAACTCCAATGCCATTTTCTCTGCCATCTGGCTCTTGCCCGAACGCTGTCCACCGGTGATAAGTATAATACGTCTCATTACTTCTTTTCCTTAATCATTCCGTGACGATAGGCGTAGAGCAGTTCCTTCAGGTCTTCAATCTGCATACGCAACTCTGCTCCCTTGTCGGTATCGGACACTCGCATACGATGGGCTGACATCTCTACAATCGGTGTAGTGCTCTTGATATCAGAACCTTTCAGTATGGCCTCCGATGCACTCATGAACGGCTCGTGCTGGACGAGCTGGAAACCACGGCTATGATATACGAGGGTATATCCCGCAATACCGGTCTCCTTGTGATATGCCTCGCTGAAACCTCCGTCGATAACCATCAGCTTGCCGTTGGCCTTTATGGGATTCTCGCCATTGGAGGCATGCACGGGCACGTGACCGTTGATAATATGGCGGTTGTCACCCTTCACCTCAAAGGCATCGAGAATGCTGTCGCATATCTGCTCGTTGTCGCGCAGTTTGAAGTAGTTGCCTTTCTCTTCCTTATATATATCCTTGTCTTTGAGGAAGTAGCGTTCGAATGTTGCCATCTTTGACTTGTCGAACAATGGACTGTCCTTGCCGCACCAGAGATAGAGGAAATAGTCGATGGCATATTTGCGGAGTTCTGCGGGAGTGTCGTTGGTGAACGCAGAGCGAATGAGCTGTCCCGTCTGCTGCATAAGCTCCTTGCCGCTGTATTTCCTTCCGGGATAAAGTTCCACCTCTTTCAGTGTGCCGTCGGCATTCAGTGGCACCGAGGCATGGAACAGGAGGTTGCTGTTGTATATGGCATACATACATCCGTGGCTCAGGATATATGAGATATGCTTGTGCAGTTTTTCGCTTACCTTGAACGAATGGTGAAGCTTGCCCATGAGTTGCTTTTCCTCGTATGTCAGTTCACTTGGATGGGCGGGGTCAATAGTGGGGAAACTGTTGCTTGTCATCTCGTATTCCTTGCCGTCGATAGTGCATACGCCACGGGCATAGTCAACATTATCAAACATGCAGCGGTCGAGCATGTTCCATTCGGGACGGCGTTTGAATATCTTTGCCTCCTCCTTAAACTGTATGACACTGATGGCCTTGTGCATCTTTGCCGTCAGCTGCAGTGTCTTTTCATCCATCGTCATGCCCTTCAGCAGCTTGGGCACGAACTCCGTGCATGGGTCATTGCCATACACCTCCATTGCAAACGTTGCCAAAGGCACAAGATTGATGCCATAGCCTTCCTCAAGAGTTGCAAGATTGGCATATCTGAGCGAGAGGCGAAGCACGTTGCAGATGCAGGCGTCATTACCTGCCGTGGCACCCATCCACAGTATGTCGTGGTTGCCCCACTGGATATCCCATGAGTGATAGTTCATCATGGTGTCCATAATGATATGCGCGCCAGGTCCGCGGTCGTAGATGTCGCCGAGGAGATGGAGTTGGTCGATGGCGAGACGCTGGATTACATTGCACAATGCTATGATGAAATCATCGGCACGGCCGGTGGAGATTATCGTATCGACGATTACTGCCACATACTTAGCCTTGTCGGAGTCGTCGGTACGCTCGTGAAGCAGTTCCTCGATGATGTAGCTGAAGTCAGCGGGCAATGACTTTCTCACCTTTGAACGGGTGTATTTGCTGCTGACGTCACGGCACACCTTCACCAACTGATGAATGGTGATGTGGTACCAGTCGTCGATGTCTTCTTCCGAAGCCTTGATTAGCTCAAGTTTCTCCTCGGGGTAGTATATCAGTGTGCAGAGTTCTTTCTTCTCGCTTTCGCGTATGTCATTTCCAAAGAGTTCGTTGACCTTTCGCTTGATATTACCGGAGGCGTTTTTCAGAATGTGTCTGAATGCCTGGTATTCGCCATGCAGGTCAGCCATGAAATGTTCTGTGCCCTTGGGCAGGTTGAGAATTGCTTCGAGATTGATAATCTCGCAACTTGCAGTGGCAACCGAAGGAAAGGACTGCGACAATAGACTCAAATAGCGCATGTCCTTTTCAATGTCGTATTGGGGATGCTTTACCTTGTTCATAATTCTCATTTATTTAATATGGTGGGTTAAAATATCTTTTTTTCATCGTCAAGCATTGCAGCCAGGCGTCTGGTGCGCCTGTTGTTCCCGGGAGGTGCAACGAGAAAACCTTCTTCCATCCGCGTGTAGTCAATCATTATCTGCATCAGGCTTGACACGAACTTGTCGAGTGACTTTTCTTTCATCTTTTCGTTGAACAGCCTCTCGTCAATGGACACATGCCGCATCTGATATGCCGTCTCTATGATGTCCTTGATGGTCAGATGCCCCATGCTGGCATGCTTGTGAAGTGACTTGATGAAGTTAGAGAAACTCTCAGTGTGGTCGCCCTTGTCATCAGCGATAACGGCTGGCAGGGGTTTAATTTCCTTGTTGAAGAGTCCCTTGCGTTTTTCTGTCTTGGGCAGATAGCATGGTATTTCCTCCGGCTTTATGTCGGGGTGGGATATACCAAGTGTGTCGATGCCATCTGCTATTGTATCGGTGATGGAAGTATGGAATGCATGTATGATGATTCGTCTCCAACCGCAGGCAGAAAGCCTACTTATACTGGCGTTCTCGTTATCTGTGAGCCATCGCGCGTCTCTTGATATACCAGCCTTTATCAGTGAAGCGAAAGCAAGGCGTTCTCCTTCTCCAAGCAGGGCGAAAGTATGACTGTCCATCACCTTATTATATATATAAAGCATTTTTCTCGCCATTTCCTTGTCTGTGATGGTATCTGTTATCATGGAGTTGCGCACAACCTCTATCCTGGTGTTCCATCCCAGGTGTTTCATACAGTTTTCCTCCATTTTTCCCATTACCACCACGGCTAAAGCATCATTTACAATGCGCTTTTGGTAGGCAATGATTCGCGGCAGTCGCGATTTCCAATAGTCTTGCTTGACTACCCACGGTTCCAGTTGGCCGTGTGGCGATATGACTATTCTCGTTCCAGCCTTTCTTGCTTTTCTTGCAATCATGAAATCTGAGTCGTGCCAACATCCATGGAAATGTACAATATCCACTCGCGAAGTCTTCATCGCCTTGATGGCGTCAGGCAGTGAGGTGGCACTGACATTTTCAATACAGCCGTCACCAGACAGATATCCGAACTCTGTCATGGCACCAGAGAGAATGCTTACGTATTCCGCAGTCATTCTGTCGTTTGCGTTATGATAATGCAGTATTCTCATTGTCTATGTTAAGTTAACGTCGTATGAAATCGTCCTTGTCGCTTCTCGAATGTTTGAAGTTGAGAATGGCATTCCGCCATATCTCACAGCCGTCGAGAAATGGTATCTTCCATGCTGGAACTGTCTCTGATATTGCCTTCATCGCCCGTGAGGAAATTAGTACCCTCAGAAGATAGCCTAAAAGCAGCGACACTGCGGCAACTGCTGTGATGACATACATTCCCATCACAGCCGACAGTGCTATTGCAGCTATATGCAGCAGCAGGGTGGAGTGGAGAAGCATGTTGTCAATCATCACCGGGAGGCGGTAGGACAGGCCGCGCTGCAAGTGTCTGGTGGTCTCGATAAAGAACAGCTTGTCATTTATCCAGCCCTTGGACGTGGGGGCGTCGCGTATTATGCGTGCCTCATCCTCAGTGGCTGTCTCTGTATTGTAGGGTGTGGAATATTCATTTGCAATGAAGTCATATTCACCGCGCAGGTATTTCAGGTTCTTGAGGAATCCGTAGTTCTTCATGAACAGTTCACGGCGCATGGCAAGATTGCGTCCGCTATATGCGTATGCAGTGGATTTCTGAGCAGCGCGCAGTTGGCGGAACCATGACTTGATGTTGTCGAGACGTACATAGTCGGAGGCTTCCTCCTCATAGCGTGTCTCGCCAAGTATGAGGTCGCCGTTGCAGTGTGACGCCATTGTCTCGAGCCATTGGTCGGAGGCAGGACGACAGTCGGAGCCAGTGAATATGAGCCATTCGTATTTTGCAGCCTTCACACCTATGGTGAGCGACAGTTTCCTGCGGCTCAGGTAATGGCTGCTTGCGGGGATGAACGTAGTGTAAAGGTTGGCGTATTTATTCTTGAAACGTTTTAATACGTCACTGGTTTCGTCTGTTGATGATTCGTCAATCACAACGACTTCAAAGTTTCCTGAATACTTCTGCTCAAGGAAAGCGGGCAGATTACGCTCTATCTCCATGGCATTGTCGTGCACGGAGATAATGACGGAAAATCCAGGCCGGTTTGCCTTGGATTCTGCATCGTTGTCGGATGCCCCATGGTCGATGTCGAGTCGGGGTCTCCTAAAAAGAACATTACAGAATGGGGTGGCTACTGCAAGAATCAGGAGCACCCCACATACTGTAAGTGTCAGTGTGTCTAATAGTATCATACATTTCTGTTATAATGCACGCAAGTCCTCTGTGGTATAGCCCACCGGCAGAGGACGGCAGTTGTATTGCGAAGCCATAATCTCACCGTATGCTCCGGCAGAGCGAAGGGCGATAAGGTCTCCACGCTTTGTACCGTTGAGAGGTACCTGCTTGCCGAACACGTCGCTCGACTCGCAGATAGGACCTACCACGTCGTATTCCTCAACAGGGGCATCGCTCGACAGGTTCTCTATCTTGTGATATGCCTGATAGAGGGCAGGGCGGATAAGGTCGGTCATTCCGGCATCCACAATGGCAAACTTCTTCACGGAACCTTGCTTAACATAGAGGGTGCGAGTGATAAGAGAGCCACACTGGCATACTACGGCACGACCAAGCTCAAAGTGGAGCGTCTGTCCGGGACGCAGTTTGAGATGGTTGGCGTAGGTGTCGAAATATGCCTTGAAATCGGGCACAGACACACGGTCGGGATGCTCATAGTCAACACCCAGTCCTCCACCTACATTTATGTTCTGCACCTTGATATGCTGCTTGTCGAGCTGGTCCTGCAGGTCGTTGATGCGGTTGCACAAAGCCTCGAAGTCTCCCATGTCAAGTATCTGAGAACCAATATGGAAATGAAGACCGACAAACTCGACGTTCTGCATGGCGTTTGACTTTTCTATCACAGTCACCATGTCTTCCATGGCAATGCCAAACTTGTTCTCGGCAAGGCCAGTGGTGATATTGGCATGAGTATGTGCGCCCACATTCGGATTGATGCGGAAAGCAACTCTTGCCACCTTGCCCTTGGCGGCGGCAAGCTCATTGATGACATCGAGTTCGGCAAGACTCTCAACATTGAAGCAGAAGATGTCCTTGTCAAGACCAAGGTTAATCTCCCAGTCGCTCTTGCCTACACCGGCATATACAATGCCGTCTCCCGCGAATCCTGCCTTGCTGGCAGCCTCTATCTCTCCGCCGCTGACACAATCGGCACCTAAACCAGCCTCGCGGATGATGGTCAGCAACTTGGGATTGGCATTGGCCTTTACGGCATAGTGAACCTTGAATCCCTCGTGCTTGCCTGCTTCCTCGTTTATGGTGCGCAATGTAGTACGCAGCAGTTCTGTGTCATAAAAATAGAAAGGTGTTCTCACCTTGTTGAATTGTTCAATGTAATTGTGCATGTGTCCAATTTTAATATTTTAATTCTTTAATTGTTCAATCTTAATTGAACAAAGTGTCGCTCAGGCTCTGCAATGCCCTCTTCTTGTCGCTCTCCTTGATGAGGAAAGAGATGTTGTAGTTGCTGCCTCCGTATGAAATCATTCTCACGGGGATGTTCTTCATTGCCTCTGTAGCGAGAGTCTCAAAACCAACGTTGCTCCAGTCGAGGTCACCTACTACACAGATGATGCACATGTCCTTGTCAACGGTCACTGTTCCGTATTTCTTCAGCTCATTGACGATTTCTTCGAGATGGCTGTTGTTGTCGATACTCATCGACACACCCACCTCGGATGTGCATACCATATCTATGGCTGTCTGGTAGCTCTCGAAAATCTCGAATACCTTGCGCAGGAAACCTGTGGCAAGCAACATTCGGCTACTCTTGATCTTGATGGCAGTGATATTGTCCTTGGCTGCAACGGCCTTGATCTTGCCAGGCTCCGTGCGGTTGCTGATTGTGGTGCCTTCTGCCTTCGGGTCCATGGTGTTGAGCAGTTTCACGGGAATGCCGGCAAATTTGGCTGGCTGTACACATGTCGGGTGCAGAATCTTAGCTCCGAAGTATGCCAACTCGGCTGCCTCCTCGAAGTGGAGCTGATGCACGGGGGCAGTCTTGTCAACCACACGCGGGTCGTTGTTGTGCATACCGTCGATGTCTGTCCAAATCTGGATTTCCGACGCATTCACTGCTGCACCGATGAGTGATGCCGTATAGTCGCTTCCACCGCGCTGCAGGTTGTCAATCTCGCCGTATGCATTGCGGCAGATGAATCCCTGGGTGATATACACCTGTGCGCCCTCCTTGTCTTTGAGAATACCAGTGATTTTTTCACGGATATATGAGGAATCCGGTTCAGCGTTCTTGTCGGTACGCATAAAGTCGAGTGCCGAGAGCAGATATGAGTTGATGCCTTGCTCCTGCATGTAGTTCTGAATCATGTTGGTGCTCATGATTTCTCCCTGAGCCACGATGCTCTTCTCCTCGAAGCTTGTAAACAGTTCCTTGGTGAAAGAACGCAGATAGTTGAACACGCCAATGAGGAAATTGCGTGTGTTCTCCTTCCATTCATCAGTGGAGTAGAGTTCCTCCACATGCTTCATGTATTTCTGTTCCAGTTTGTTAATCACTTCGTTGGCTCCTTCTGGATTCTTCTTGTAGAGATAATCCGAAATCTCAACGAGTGAATTTGTTGTTCCCGACATTGCCGAGAATACGACAAGCACCGGTTCGCCTGATGCTGTCACCAGTTTGGTCACGTCCTTCATTCTCTGAGGAGTGCCGACGGATGTACCGCCGAATTTCATTACCTTCATATTTCTATTTCTTTTTTAATTATCCAATATTGTCTGTTGATTCGTCAAAATCCATGCTGATTTTATTATAGTCATCAGTGATTTCCTCTAACTTTCCGTCTGCGCAGCGATATACTATACCAGGATATTTGTCGAGCAGTGGGATGTTGTGGGTGCTCATCACCACGGCTGTGCCTGTCTGGGATATGTCCTTCAGCATCCTTATGATACTTTCAGCTGTTTCCGGGTCAAGGTTGCCTGTCGGCTCATCCGCTATTATCACCTTTGGCTTGTTGAGAATGGCTCTTGCTATAGCCACACGTTGCTGTTCGCCACCTGAGAGTTCGTGAGGCAGTTTGTCTGCCTTGTCTTCAAGACCGACATCCGAGAGCACTTCATTGATTCGGGTGTTTATCTCGTTCTTGTCTTTCCACCCCGTGGCCTTAAGCACGAAACGCAGGTTCTTATATACGGTGCGGTCACCCAACAGCCGGAAATCCTGGAAGATTATTCCCATCTGTCGCCTGAGGGCCGGAACGTGTTTTCGCTTTAGCTTACGAAGGTCCTGATTGAGAACCATTGCCTCTTCGGCATCGTCAACGTCAAGTTCGAAGTATAGTGTCTTTAACAGCGAGCTTTTGCCTGAACCCACTCGGCCGATTACGTATATGAACTCCCCCTCGTCAACATGGAAGTTCACATTGGCGAGTACGGGGGCTTCACCCGACTGGAAGACATTCACGTTCTTGTAGTTTATCAGCATAGCCTTGATTCTTCACTCGTTTTAACTTAATGCTTGTGCCAGTTGGGGTCGTGTCTGACCTGAAGTTCCTTTGCAAGGTCTTCAATGCGCAGACCCTTACTTGTGAGCAGGACTATGAGATGATAAATCATGTCAGCTCCTTCGTAGATGAGGCGTCCATTAGTGCCGTTGCAAGCCTCAATAACTGCCTCAAGAGCCTCTTCTCCAACCTTTTGTGCCATTCTGTTAATGCCATCCTTGAACAAGGAGGTAGTATAGCTGCCCTCGGGCATTTCCTCGTGGCGGGTGTTGATGAAATCCTGCAGATAAGTGAGGAAGAGAAGGGGGTTGACCTCGTTTTTCTCACCCCAACATGTGTCAGTACCCTTGTGGCAAGTAGGTCCAGTAGGATTGACTTTCACGAGCAGCGTGTCGTTGTCGCAGTCAACCATAATGTCAACCAACTCCAGGAAGTTGCCTGAAGTTTCTCCCTTTGTCCAAAGACATTGACGCGAGCGGCTGAAGAATGTCACCTTACCTGTCTTGGTTGTCTTCTCGTATGCCTCTTGGTTCATATAACCGAGCATAAGCACGGTCTTTGTCTTTGCGTCCTGAATGATGGCAGGAACAAGTCCGCCCATTTTCTCAAAATCTATTTTCATATTATATCTGAATTTCTAATTTCTAATTTCTAATTCCCTAAATCCTCACATTAACACCCTCCTCGTTGAGATAGAGCTTGAGTTCGGGAATAGGTATTTCCCCAAAGTGGAATACGCTGGCTGCCAATGCAGCATCTGCGTGCCCCTTTATAAAAGCGTCGAGGAAATGTTCCTTCTTTCCTGCACCGCCGCTTGCAATCACAGGTATGGAAAGGTCTGAGGCAAGTCTTGCCAATGCCTCATTGGCATATCCTTCCTTGACACCGTCATGATCCATACTGGTGAACAGTATCTCGCCAGCTCCGCGGTCCTGTGCCTCGTGTGCCCATTCAAACAAACCGCGTTCGGTACGCTCCCGGCCACCCTTTAAGTAGCAATGCCAACCGTCAGGGTCGAGACGGGCATCAATTGCGCAGACACAAACCTGCGAACCAAACCTGTCGGTTATCTCCGTTATCAGTTCTGGACGACGAAGTGCGGCACTGTTTACGCTCACCTTGTCAGCTCCCGCATACAGGAGTCTTTCCACGTCTGCCAGTTCGTTGATGCCGCCTCCAACAGTAAAGGGGATGTTTATCTCAGCTGCTACACGAGTTACCATCTCTGTGAATGTTTTGCGGCCTTCGAAACTTGCTGTTATATCGAGGAAAACGAGTTCATCAGCTCCGGCATCACTGTATGCCTTACCTAATTCCACGGGGTCTCCTGCATGGCGAAGGTTGATGAAGTTTGTGCCTTTCACTGTCTGTCCGTCCTTTACGTCAAGACATGGTATTATTCTCTTTGCCAATCCGTTATGCTTCGCCCATGAAACTATTCGTCGAAGGTCAATGCGTCCCTCGTAAATGGACTTGCCGAATACTACGGATGGAACTCCATTACGGTTTAGCTCATAGATATCTTCCTCTGACGATACACCTCCGCTGGCTATAAGGTTCAACTGAGGATATTGCTTCATAATGTCGGCATAAAGCTCTGTTGCGGGACCGTTGAGCGTACCGTCTTTGGATATTTCTGTGCAAAGTACGTTTTTCACACCTTTTTCTATATAATATCCCAAAAATGGCAGCAAGTCCTGTGTCGAGTCTTCCTTCCATCCGTTGATGGATATCTTGCCATTTCTAACGTCTGCTCCAAGGATAATCCTGTCAGCGCCATATTTCTCTAACCAAGAGGCAAACAGTTCCGGCTGTGATATGGCAATAGAGCCTATCGTTACGAGGTGTGCACCATTGGCAAAGGCTGCATCAATGTCTTCATCTGTCTTGATGCCTCCACCGAAATCCACGATCAGGCTTGTCGATTCGGTTATTCTCCTCAGCACATCAACGTTGACAATATGCTTTGACTTGGCACCGTCGAGGTCAACGACATGCAAGCGTTTAATGCCGAGACGCTCGAAACGCTTCGCCATTTCCACTGGGTCATCCGCATAAACGGTCTTTGTGTCGTAGTCTCCCTTAGTGAGACGTACGCACTTGCCGTCGATGATGTCTATAGCTGGTATCAGTTCAATCATATATTCTTGATGTCTAAGAAGTTCTGTAATATTTTGGCACCTACGTTTCCACTCTTTTCAGGATGGAACTGGGCTGAAAAAAAGTTGTCCTTATGCAGACAGGCACTGTAAGGCAATATGTAGTCAGACGTAGCTATTGTTGACTCACAGAGCGGCACATAGAAACTGTGTACGAAATAAACGTAATCGCCTTCGTTGATGCCTTTCATCAATGGAGACTTCAAGTCGGTAATCTTGTTCCAACCCATAGCCGGCACCTTGTCCTCGTGGCGCTTTGACACAAAACGTCTTACGTCTGCATCGAAAACACCTATGCAATCGGTGTCTCCTTCCTCGGAATGTCTGCATAGTAACTGTTGGCCCACACAGATACCGAACACAGGCTGGCGCAGGTTGCGAATAACCTCGTCAAGCCTTCGCTCTCTGAGATACTGCATGGCGCCTCGTGCCTCTCCCTGTCCGGGGAATATCACCCTGTCGGCAGCCTGAAGCCTCTCGGGAGAGTCGGTCAGGTCGGGTTCTATGCCCAGTCTCCTGAGGGCATTCACCACGGAATAGACATTTCCGGCGTTATATTTAACAATAGCTACGTTCATAATTCCTAATCCCTAATTCCTAACTAAAAATTATAGTCTTGTTATGATATGTGAGAATCTTTCTCTCGATATGCTTCTTCACGGCACGCGAGAGGACTATTTTCTCAAGGTCGCGTCCTTTCAGCACAAGGCTTTCGGGATTGTCCTTATGGGTGATTCTCACCACATCCTGCTCAATGATAGGTCCTGCATCCAGTTCCGCCGTTACATAGTGGCTTGTGGCTCCAATAATCTTCACGCCCCTTTCCCAAGCCTGATGATAGGGCTTGGCGCCGATGAACGCCGGCAGGAACGAGTGGTGGATGTTGATGATATGGTTGGGGTAGGCGGCTATCATGCCGTCAGTGATAATCTGCATATATCGTGCGAGAACGATGAATGTGATTTTCTCCTTCTTCAGCAGTTCCATCTCCTGCTGCTCAACCTCAGCCTTGTTGGAGTGATCTTTCTTTATCGACCATACATAATAGGGGATGTCAAACTGCTCGGCAACATATCTCAAGTCCTCATGGTTGCTTATGATGCAAGGGATATCCACGTTAAACTCGCCCGCCTTGTATCTGGCAAGCAGGTCGTATAGACAGTGGCTCATCTTACTTACAAAGATAGCCATCCTTGGCTTTACATCGTTAAAGTAAAGGTTTGCCGTCATGTCGTATCTCTGTGCGTATAAGGTGTCTATGTATTCCTTAATCTTCTCTCTTGGTATGAGGAACTTGTCAAGTTCCCATTCAATTCTCATAAAGAATACTCCATCCTCGCGGTCAACATATTGGTCAAGATAGACGATGTTGCCGAGGTTGTCCGTTATGAACTTGGTTATCTCCGTGATGATACCCTGTTGGTCAGGGCAGTGCAGCAGAAGTATTGCCGTTGGTTTCATTTTGTCTTATATATATTAATGTGTAATATTACAAACTATCCTCTTCCTCCGGAGTCTTGAGTATGACGCTCGTAGCTCCGATAGTGAAGAGGGTTCCATTTTCTATCACTCGCCTTTCCCTGTCTCCAAGTATCTGGTTATCGACAAAGGTGCCGGTGTAGCTTGGTCCGTCTCTAAGTACATATTTGAGATTGCCCTTCTTGTCGCGGCTTACGTTGATGGTGCAGTGGTTGATGTCTATACTCGGGTCGTTGGTTTCGATTGGAGTATTAGTCTTGCTGCCCTTCATGTATCTTCCTATTACATTGTCTCCCATCTTCAGCGGAATGACCTGCTTATAGTGAAACACGTTTTCTATCACAACAATAGAGCCAACCCCATTGGCATTGGCGTTCTCATCAGGATTGTCCTCTTTCTGGGTCGCCTTAAGTTTGGACGTGCCAATCCTTATGCCAAACTGCTTGCCGCATTCATGGCATTCAAACACGAGGGACTGTCCTTCGGTGTATTTTGTCTCGTCGAATGTGATGTAATTATCACATTTGGGGCATCTAACTCTTTTCACCTATAATAATAATTTCTAAATTCTCAATTCTAACTTCTAATTTCCAACTTCTCAATTCTTAACCCTCAACACCCACGCCTGTTCAAATCCCTGCATGGAGCGAACGTTGTTCAGTTCCTTGTATGCCTCGCCTTCAGAGGCGTAACATCCGTAAACCACTCTCACCATGTTGTTCCTGACATAGGTGTGTGCCTTGTCAAGTCCTTTTTGGTGGAGTTCATTGACAT
>JALFIX010000064.1 GCA_022775105.1 Prevotella sp.
CGCCATATTGTCCCGAAGGCTTCGCACCCAGTCGTTGCCAACTACGCACGCTTCGGTAGGCTGCTCTTAACGGAATAAGAGGTTCATTAGTTTCAAAGAACAATTATCTGTACGACTTCATGTCGCAATTACGCTGCAAAGATATAAAAAATCTCCCGAACTGCCAAACAATTCGGGAGATTTTTTATATTTATATCTATTTAGGGAAATATTTCGCAAGGAAATCTGAGGGTGTCAGGACTTCTATCTCTGATAAGGCAAAGTCCTTGACGTTGCGAGTGACAATGCAATCAGTTCCTGACTGAATGGCAGAGAAATATTGCAAGGCATCCTCAAAGTCATTTGCCCGCAACATTAATGCTCTGTCAACAGCATGTGGACCTACAGGAGCTATTTCAAACAAATCCCTCATACCATTTATTACCTCATAAAACATTTGCTTCTACAAAACCGACTTGACGTGACAATATGTAATCTAAAAAAACATTAGTGTCAATAAATACTTTCATCGTTATTTATATTTATCTAACAAATAATGTTCCTTAAGTATTTTATAATCATCATCTTTGCATGATGCAAATATACCTGCATATTTCTTTACTTTTTCCACCCGTTCCTTTTTTTGTCTTTCATGCTCAGCATCAATGTTTATTTCTGATACACTCGCCTTTAGGAAAAGAAGTATCTTCTCCATTTTATCGGTATTCTTGTCATCCACCTGATAGATGAGGTTAACCGCATCTTGCTTCATTTCTCTTACTGTCATTCCCATAATCGTATATTTTTGTGGCAAAGATATATAAAAAATCCCGAACTGCCAAACAATCCGGGAGTTTTTTAGTATTAATTTATATGATTACACTAATGATGGGCGGTCTTACACAAGGTAGGACCCAATATAGGAATCACTATGGAACAACTGTGACAACAGCCTTGGAACTGGCGTGACAACAGGGATGGAACAAGTGTGACAACAGAGGTTTATAGAAAACATCATTTTCAGACGCGTTGCAAACAAAATCGACAAACCTCTGCTTTTTGCAAACAAACGTATAGTCCTTTTAGCTTTTATTTATTCACCGCAGCTGAAAGACTCCTATTTCCTTCATCCAATTCTCGGCAATCTCCGGCCACAGTGCCGTGGTTCCCGGTTGCCTGCGCATTGCGATGGCATGCTTGCCAAAAGGAAAGATATGTATCGACGACTTCGTTACTCCCTTCTCTATCAATGCACTATACATCATCACGCTGTTCATTGGCGATACAGCCTTGTCGTCTGATGCATGTATCAACAAGGTTGGAGGGTTATCCGAGGTAACGTGGTTTTCCATTGAGTACTTATCCACCATTTCGTCGGCGGGATTATCTCCCAACAAGGCCTTTCGCGAACCCTTGTTCGTCAGTTCTTCGCGCATGGTTATCACTGGACTTATCAAGATTGAGAAATCCGGACGGAAAGAATATCTGTCGAGCGAATCACCTACTGCGCTAACATCTGTAGGGATTGTGGAGACACAAGCCGACACATGTCCGCCGGCACTGCATCCCATAACGCCTATTTTCTCCACGCCATACTCTGAGGCATGCGCCCTGACATACCTGACGGCTCGCTGTGCGTCTTGCAGCGGAACCTTGTCTGGCTCAACAAGGTCGGGAGACGTAGGCAGCCTGTGCAGCAATACGAATGCGGTGATGCCTATACTGTTAAGCCATTGGGCCATAGTGATGCCGGCTGCCTCATAGGCCTGCTTGGCATATCCTCCTCCAGGAATCAGAATCACCGCAGTATTAGTATGGTTGTCAGAACAAGGCTTAAAAACATACATCCGCGGAACACCAATTTGCCAAGTGCGATGATTTACCACAGAATCCTTGAGAGTCATATTTCGGCTATTGGGCATATTGCCCACACTCCATAAGTCAATACGTCTCCCACCGCCAAAAACCTCTTCAAAGTGATTGGCACGAACATCGGTAATGGCGAAAAATGCAAATACCGACAGTAAAATTAATTTCAATTTACACATATATACATAAAGTTATTTTCATTCTTGCCGCAAATATACGAACTATTTTCCATTACAATTGCTTGATTACCCTACACGGATTGCCAGCTGCCATACAATCGGAGGGAATGTCGTGAGTTACGACACTGCCCGCCCCTATCACGGTGCGGTCGCCAATGGTGACTCCGGGGCAGACGGTGACATTGCCTCCAAGCCAACAGTCATCGCCTATCCTGATGGGGAAAGCCGACTCAAGGGTCTTGCGGCGCTGGAGATAGTCGATGGGATGCTGGGGAGTGTAGAGCGAACAGTTGGGACCTATGAGCGTATGCGCACCGATTGTGATGTCGCCCGCGTCGAGAAACATGCCATTATAATTTACAAATACTCCCTCGCCGAGGTGCAAGCCATTGCCATGGTCGCAATGAAAGGGCGGAAGGATTGTGACCGACTTCGGAACATCGGGAATCATCTCCTCGAGCACTGCGCGATAGTCATCGTGGTCGATGCCCGACTTGTTGAACTTTTCGCAAGCCAGACGCGAGCGTGTCAGACTGCGGTCGATCACCGGGTCGGTCCAGTCGTACATCTCGCCGTTTCTCATCTTGTTCCATTCAGTCATGTCGTCCTTTTCATTCTTTATGTCCCCGGATATAGACTCCAACAACTTGCGGGCAATGGGATGCCCCATCTCGGCAGCTCTTCCGAGCATTGCCTTTGCCTTCGGGAGGTCTTTCTCGACACAGTAGCCATCGAGGAACCTGCGTCCCACCGAGAACAGGATCTCGGCATCATAGTCTGTGTAATTCATATCTGAATATTTACTTTTTTCATTCATTATTGCGGGCAAAGTTAAACAAAATTCCCCGAATAGCCAAACATTTCGGGATTTTTTTATAAAAAAGAGTATTGTCATCAGAAATTTGTCCCAAAACAATAAAAATGGTACCTTATTTAAAAAAATAGGCGTTTTGTTTGGTCGTATCGATAAAATTACGTATCTTTGCAGCCAAATCATTTTAAGGATAAATATTATGGTAGAAAAAAGAAACGAGGAAAACGAAGAGAAGAAAAGCTTGAGCTTCGTTGAACAAATGGTGGAGGCAGACCTCGCCGAAGGGAAAAACGGTGGAAGAATACAAACCCGATTCCCACCGGAACCCAACGGATATATCCACATCGGACACGCCAAGGCAATATGCATGGACTTCGGCGTGGCAGAGAGATACGGCGGCGTATGCAACCTGAGATTCGACGACACAAACCCATCAAAGGAAGACACGGAATACGTTGACTCGATACTCAACGACATACAGTGGCTCGGATTCAAGTGGGGCAACGTGTATTACGCCTCCGACTACTTCCAGCAACTGTGGGACTTCGCAGTGTGGATGATTAAGAAAGGAATGGCATACATCGACGAGCAGACCTCGGAACAGATAGCACAGCAGAAAGGCACACCGACAACACCCGGCGTGGCAAGCCCATACCGCGACCGCCCCGTGGAGGAGAACCTGGAACTGTTCGCCAAGATGAACACTCCCGAGGCTGTGGAGGGAAGCATGGTGCTCAGGGCCAAGCTCGACATGGCCAACCCCAACATGCACTTCCGCGACCCGGTGATGTACCGCATCATACACACGCCGCACCACCGCACCGGCACCAAGTGGCACGCCTACCCGATGTATGACTTCGCGCACGGACAGAGCGACTACTTCGAGGGTGTCACCCACTCCATCTGCACGCTGGAGTTCGTGCCCCACCGCCCGCTATACGACAAGTTTGTGGACTTCCTCAAGGAATATGACACCGAGGCAGCCCGCGGCGCCGAATACCGCCCGAGGCAGATAGAGTTCAACCGACTGAACCTCACCTACACCGTGATGAGCAAGCGCAAGCTGCACACACTGGTGGACGAGAAACTCGTGAGCGGATGGGACGACCCGCGTATGCCCACCGTATGCGGTATGCGCCGCCGCGGATATTCGGCCAAGAGCATCAGGGCATTCGTGGATTCAATCGGATACACCAAGTTTGACGCGCTCAACGACTACGCCCTGCTGGAGGCTGCAGTGAGGGACGACCTCAACAAGCGCTCTACCCGCGTGTCGGCAGTGCTCAACCCCGTGAAGCTCGTGATCACCAACTATCCCGAGGGACAGACCGAGGAGATGACAGCCGTGAACAACCCCGAGAACGAGGCCGACGGCACACACACCATCACCTTCAGCCGCACGCTGTGGATAGAGCGCGAGGACTTCATGGAGGACGCGCCGAAGAAATTCTTCCGCATGAGCCCTGGCAAGGAGGTGAGACTCAAGAACGCATATATAGTTATGTGTACGGGATGCAAGAAGGATGCCGACGGCAACATCGAGGAGATATACGCCGAATATGACCCGCAGAGCAAGAGCGGAATGGAGGGAGCCAACCGCAAGGTGAAGGGCACGCTCCACTGGGTGAGCTGCGACCACTGCCACAAGGCGGAGGTGAGACTCTACGACCGACTCTTCAGCGTGGAAAACCCGGCAGCCGACGAGCGCGACTTCCGCGAGCTGCTCAACCCCACCTCACTCACAGTGCTCGAGAACTGCTACGTGGAGGACTTCGCCACCGCGCTCAAGCCAGGCACATTCATGCAGTTCCAGAGAATAGGTTATTTTACACCAGACCTCGACTCAACCCCCGAGCGTCCAGTGTTTAACAAGACCGTTGGCCTGAAGGACACTTGGGCTAAAATAAACAAGTAGATGCACATAGACGAGGAGCTATTCAAGAAAGACCGTTTCAAGAGAAATCTGAAACAATACGAGGAGGCGATGAAAGAGGGAAGGACGGTGTTCATGGACATCGACGACCTGACCGACATCATCGACTACTACAACTACGACGGGCTGGTTGACGACGCCAATAACGTCGCCGACTATGCCCTTGCGCTATATCCGGGATCCATAGGACCGCTCGTGTTCAAGACCAGGCAGGCACTTGTAGAGAACAACTATGAAAAGGCACGCGACTTATGCGAACAAATCGAGGACAAGTCGGACGTGGACTATTTCTATCTCAGGGCAGAACTGCTCATAGCCGAGGGAAAGACGCAAGAGGCAGAGGACCTGCTCTTGGCGAGATACGAGGAAACCGACCGGGATGAACACGACAACTTCTGCCTCGACGTAGGAGCGCTGTATATCGACTACGGATACTCCACCCCCGCCAGGCAATGGCTTGAAAGGATGAGAGACTGGGACAACAACGAAAGGCTCGAAATCATTGCACGAGTGCACACCAATGCGGGAGAATACGAGGATGCAACGGAATGTCTGGAGAGACTAATCGACCATAACCCGTTCGTAAGCCGCTTCTGGAACATGCTCGCACTGATACAGCTGTGCAACGGGGAATACCCCGAATGTCTCAGCAGTGCCGAGTACTCGCTTGCCATCACCCCCAACAACAGCGACGGACTGTGGTGCAAGGCCAAGGCACTGCTCGGCATGAACGAGACGGAGGGAGCACTGGAATACTACAGGCGATTCCTCGAGCGCATACCCGACAACGCCAGGGCTGAGGCCGACATGGGCTCTTGCTACCTGCAGCTGTCGAACCTGGAAAGGGCACGCGAATGCCTGCTGCTCGCCGAGACTCACGCCGACTGCAGCGACAACATGCTCATGGTGCAGATTTACGACGACTTGGCTTACGTGTATAGCTGCATGCAACAGCTGGGAAAGGCCCTCTACTACCTGGGGAAGGCAGAGGATTACGAAAACGAGGACAACCTACCCGGGCATGACCCCAACAGGATAGTTCTCGTGGGCCACATCTACCTGCAGAACCATCAGAAGGACAAGGCCCTCGAACTCTTCGACCAGGCCATAGAGATGTCGGAGGAAAACCCCGAGGTAATGCTCAAGGTGTGCGTGTCGCTCTACGACCAGGGGGAATACGAGACAAGCATCGCCTACTTCAGGCATCTGGAGACCAACATGCCAAAGGGATGGAAGTTTGGATTCTCATATATGGCGGGAAGCCTGCTCAAGACGCGGCAACTGAACGAGGGTGTGGAATACCTGAAGAAAGCCTGCCTGCTGAACAGCCGGGAGGTGAAACTCGTATTCGGCGACATGTTCCCCGCCGGAATGCCCTGCGAAGACTATTATGACTATATCAAAAACGTTAAATTCTAATATTATTTTAAGATATTTATGAACCTGTCGTCATTACTCAGTAATCTCAACTACGGCACAATCCTGCTGCTGATGCTCATCGAGAGCACCGTGATACCATTCCCCTCGGAGGTGGTGGTGGCACCCGCCGCCTACCATGCCGCCGCCGGCTACCAGAACGTGTTCCTCGTGGTGCTGTTCGCCACTATAGGCGCCGACCTCGGGGCAATCATCAACTATGCCGCCGCCTACTATCTCGGCCGTCCGC
>JALFIX010000143.1 GCA_022775105.1 Prevotella sp.
GTCATGAAGGCAGCCTCGAGGATTGAAGCCTCGTAGTGATTCCACTTCTTGCCCTTGCCGTGGCAAGCATATTCACCTGCAAACACCTTTGGACCCTTGCGGTCATAGTTCTCATAGCGCAAGCCGCTGTTGAGGAACCAGCTCTCGGGACGATAGAAATGCTCGTCAACCAAGTCTGCCTTCTGCTTCTTCATGTCCTGCCATCCCAACTCGAACATCTTGCCCTCGGAGTCAGGACCGCTGGTACCCACAATCTTGATGTCGGGATACTTGGCGCGGATAGCCTTCACGAACGGAGTGAGACGCTTATAGTATAAGGTGTCCCACTGCTCGTTGCCCACACCGATGAATTTCAGGTTGAAAGGCTCGGGATGTCCCATCTCGGCACGCTTCTTTCCCCATGTCGAGTTGACGTCGCCGTTGGCAAACTCGATGAGGTCGAGACAGTCCTGGATATACGGGTCAAGCTCGTCCATAGGCACATGTGCGCACTCCTTGTTCCAGTTCTGGAACTGGCAAGCCATACCCACGTTGAGCACAGGCAGAGGCTCTGCGCCGATGTCCTCAGAGAACTGGAAGAACTCGAAGAATCCCAGTCCGTAGCTCTGATAGTAGTCGGGATAGTAGCGATAGTCGAAGGTGTGCTCCCAGCGGTTCTGGTTGAGCGGACGGTTCTCCACCGGACCGATGGTGTTCTTCCACTGGTAGCGGGTCTCAAGGTCAGTACCCTCCACGATACATCCACCGGGGAAGCGGAGCAGACCGGGCTTTACGTCGGCAAGAGCCTGGGCCACATCACGGCGCAATCCGTTCTCGCGGTTCTTGAATGTGTTCACGGGGAAGAGGCTCACGTGCTCAAGGCTCACTGGGTTGCCGCCCTTGAGGAAGATGCGCAGGTTGGCCTTCTTGTGGGTGACGGGAGCTTTCATGACAATCTCATACTTCTTCCAGTCGGTGGAAGTGATGTCGAGAGTCTTCTCCACGAACTCCTGATGCTCGCCCATTGAATACTGGTCGATAAGCTGCACACGTATGGTGGCCTTGCCCTGCGGCGCCTTTGCCCATACCGAGAAACGGTAGTCCTCGCCCTTCACCACTCCGATACCGAAGTAACCCTCGTTCTGCAGACCGGTGCGGCGGTCGCCGTGGTTGGGAGCCTTCAGTTCCACATAGTGCGGGCAGCGCTCAAACGGACCGTCGTTCTTGAGCGTTACGTTACCGAACACCTGCCATCCCATGTAGTTCTGCGGGAACTCGAACGAGCGGTTCTTGATGAGTTCGCCGTATAAACCACCGTCGGCGGCATAGTTAATATCCTCGAAGAACAGGCCATACATGGTGTCCTGGATCTTCGCTCCGGCTTTCTTGGTGTTGATGTCCATGACGTTGGTCTGGGCACCGGCAACCATCGCAGAAGCCACTGCGATAGCGCATGTTAGTAGTCTTCTTTTCATTCTGTTTACAGTAGGTTTTAGCTAATGTTGCGACAAAATTAGTTAAATATTTCCTATTATGCAAGTATTTTCAGATATTTTTAGTAATTTTGTGGCGAATTTAAAAACAATACGACTAAAAGATTATGGAACAAAAAGACAAGGGTAGCAAGTCCTACCTGATTTCAATTGTGATGGTGGCCGTTCTCGGCGGTCTTCTCTTCGGTTACGACACTGCCGTGATATCGGGTGCCGAGAAGGGATTGCAGGCATTCTTCATGGGTGCCGACGACTTCGTTTATACCGATTTCTGGCACGGTTTCACCAGTTCGAGTGCCCTCGTGGGTTGTATCATCGGTTCTGCCCTATCGGGTGTGTTGGCTTCCAACTGGGGCCGCAAGCGTTCGCTCATCTTCGCCGGCGTGATGTTCTTCATCTCGGCATGGGGTTCGATGTTCCCCGAGTCAATGATTCTTGCCAAGGGTGAGCCAGACATGACACTGCTCATAGTGTTCAACATCTACCGTGTCATCGGTGGAGTGGGAGTGGGTCTTGCCTCTGCCGTCTGTCCTATGTATATCGGTGAGATTGCACCGAGCAACATCCGCGGTATGCTTGTGTCGTGGAACCAGTTTGCCATCATCTTCGGACAGCTCGTGGTTTATTTCGTCAACTTCTTCATCCTTGGCGACCATATCGCCCCTGCCATCCAGAGCATTGGCAACGGAATGAACGAGATTCTCAACGGTGCCGAGGCTGCCTGGGCTATTGAGACGGGATGGAGATATATGTTTGGTTCTGAGATGATTCCCGCCGGACTCTTCGCCCTGCTGATATGCTTCGTGCCTGAGACTCCCCGCTATCTTGCCATGGTGGGACAGGACGACAAGGCCGAGCGCGTGCTCGCCCGCATCAATGGTGCCGCCAAGGCAAAGGAGATACTCTTCGAGATAAAGAACACCGTCACCGAGAAGAAGGAGAAACTCATGACCTATGGTTTCCTCTGCATCTTCGTGGGTGTGATGCTGTCAGTGTTCCAGCAGGCAGTGGGTATCAACGCCGTGCTCTACTACGCTCCGCGTATCTATGAGGCAATGGGCTTCGACAATCCGATGATGCTCACCGTCTTCAACGGTATCGTCAACCTCGGATTCACCTGTGTGGCCATCTTCACCGTCGAGAAACTCGGTCGCAAACCGCTGCTCATCATCGGTTCTCTCGGCATGGCCATTGGCGCAATAGGAGTGGCGTGCACCTTCGGCAATCCCGATGTCCAGCTGCTTTGCATGATTTCCATCATGGTTTATTCGGCATCCTTCATGTTCTCATGGGGACCCATCTGCTGGGTGCTCATCGCCGAGGTGTTCCCCAACACCATCCGTGGTCAGGCAGTGGCCATCGCCGTAGCCTTCCAGTGGATATTCAACTGGATAGTATCCACATCGTTCGTGCCGATGTCCAACAGCCTTGGCTTCTGGTTCACCTACGGTCTCTATGGTGTAATCTGTATCCTTGCAGCCGTGTTCGTATGGCGACTCGTGCCCGAGACCAAGGGCAAGACCCTCGAGGACATGACCAAACTATGGAAGAAACAGTAATGTATGTATAATATAATAAGGTATTAGAGATTATTATGAAGACAATTTTGATTGCAGAAGACAACGACAGCAACTTCATCCTGATGAGCTATCTGCTCAAGAAGCACTATTCCATCATCAGGGCAAAGAATGGCAGGGAGGCAGTCGAACTGGCCTCCAAGGGTGGATTTGAGATTATCCTCATGGATATCAAGATGCCCGAGATGGACGGATTGGAGGCCACTCGCATCATCAAGCAAGCCCAGCCCGACATGCCTATCATCGCTCTCACCGCCAATGCCTTCGAGAGCGACCGCGAGCAGGCTCTCGCCGCCGGATGCGACGATTTCCTCTCCAAGCCGGTCAATGCGGATGTATGTCTTTCGACAATTGCCAAGTACATCTAATCAAAGTGAATTTTTATGGGGAGCGTATGGATATGACGCTCCCCATTAAAAGAACAGCATATCAACTAAACGGAATTGTTCCTGTTTTTCGGAAACCTTGACATATTATCGTCTTTCTTGTTAAAAATATCCAATTTTAACAATTTTAATAATTTCTTCAAAGTATAAATAGTACTATTTAGAAATATATTGTCTATCTTTGCATCGGATTTCACTGCCATTTTAAAATGGCGGCTCACGCCGAGCCAAGTTGCACTTCCGGCATCCCGATGCCGAAGTAACAACAAGGCGGTTTTGGGTGGGACGTGATTTCCAAGACATATAAAAGGCGTTTACTCGACGCTGTGTTTGAGACAATCTGAAATTCTCGCAAAATTTCCAGTCGTAGTCTTGAATGTAGCAACGGTAGATGTCCCGGGTGTGATTTTATTCACTCTCCCGTGAGACCTTGTAAGCATGTGTTGTGCCCTTATGTGGGGCATAACTCCATTGTTTATATAGGTCTCTAAAGGAATAGTGTATAGTTCATATCGGCGTGGGCTCTGACGTTGTCTGTTCAACTACGATGGGCAATGCGAGAAGCCTCAGATTGTGGAACGGACAACAGGACGGTTCCACGCTCTTTTTATGTCCATAACCGAGTTCTGTTAGAATAGGTTAGGTCATCGATATGGATACACATACCACCGATGATAAATTCACCCCCGAGGGTACGTCTATCCCTCCCCGCACCGGGCTTGCCCCCGATGCCCTCCCCGAAGTTCAAACGCCCATTCCGGCAGAGAATTCACAAACAGGGGTGTCCACCAACTATATCCAGTCGGCAACTGAGTCACGTTTCGCATCCGTGTATTCTTCAGACAAGAATCCCAATGCCCATTGGTATGCCCTCCGTGCCACCTATGGTCAGGCGGGCAAGGCCAACGATTATCTTGTCAGCCAGGGAGTCGAGACCTACTATCCCACCATCAAGGCTTTTGTGATGGTCAATGGCAAGCGAAAGAAAATAACCAAATCCTATCTGCTAAACATTCTCTTTGCTTTCGGCACGGAGAAAAAGCTCAAGACATACGTTTACGACAACATAAACCTTCCCTACCTCCGTTTCTACTATCGTCGCGAAACCGTCGGCAGGGAGGTCCTGCGCACCCCTCTGATAGTTCCCGACTATCAGTTGGATAATCTCCGCAAGGTATTAGCCGACCAGTCGGGCGACCTTGTCGTCGTTCCAGATGGCGAGCACAAGTTTGACAAAGGGGCAAAAGTCCGTGTCATCGGAGGCTCTTTCAAGGGCGTTGTCGGCAAGGTTGCCCGCTATTGCGGCCATCAGCGCGTCGCCATCGTGGTCGATGGTCTCCTAACCATCGCCACCACATATATCCCCTCGGCATATTTGGAAAAAATAGATTAGCTCGTCCGGTCGCCCATGTTCAATAGTCCCATCTGTAGGAATGATTTGTGGTCAGGAATGCCCAGTAATAGACAGAAATCTTTCAGAAATATTTTTTGATTATTCCTGGCATATTCATGGCAATTCCTGACCAAGAAAAAAACAAATGTACGACCAAGACAAAGAACTCGATGTTGTTGCAGCATGTCAAAGAACACATTGAAATCGTTTTCCAACTGATTTCTGATGCAAAAACAGTGCAAACGAGAGCAATGTAAGCTCGCTTACTTTTGCCGAGTGCAGCCTGTTTTCGCTTTTCTGAAGCAAAGGTACAACATTCCACAAGGGCATTGTCCGTTTCCGACCATTTCCGTCCGCAAACTGCGTCATTTGGCTGAATAAGTCCATTTACGTCCGTTTGCAGTTACAAGTCGATGCCATACTGCTCTGCCACGTACCTCACCGCCACCGGGGGCAGCACCTTGTCACGGGGCCTTACGCCAAGCATGGCGAGTTCATCACTATGGCGCGAGAGCCATCTCTGAAGGGTTTTCACTGATACGCCCGCCGCATCGGCAAGCTGGGCTTTTGACATTGATTTCA
>JALFIX010000195.1 GCA_022775105.1 Prevotella sp.
ACCAACGCTTATTGAAGTGGCTCCGGGAACTAATCACGAAGTGGAATACTGGATTTACGAAGTTGGTTTGCATCACCATAGAAATATGCGTTGATTTGCACGAAAAACAAATATTTAAAACTACAAAACATTTTCCTATAATTTTTCCTTAATCAATAAAAAAGGCTTTCGTCGATGGGATTTGTAGCCCTGGGATGATTATAGCGACTGAACTGTCTTTATCCGGCGATTGTTTTGATTACTCTCTACGTTAGCCGCGGGCGGGACGCCCACGCTCCCAGAGGCTGCTCCATGCCCGGGGCGAAACGTGGGGGCATAGGATAGTGGTTCATAGATGCCCTTATATAGTATAATGCCTGCTGTTTTTTATATCATTTTGGATTGGTTCTGAATACTGTTGAAATGGCTTGTTTATATAAAAAAGGTGAAAATGTTTGGTGGAATGTTTATTATTTCGTATCTTTGCAAACGTTATTCATAATAATGGGGGACATAACATTTGTGAGATATGGAAAGTAAGAGACTGAAACGATTGCCTGTGGGCATACAGACATTCTCAGAGGTGATTGACCTTGACTGTCTGTATATAGACAAGACTGAGTATATCTGGAACATGATACACCTCAGCAAGTATATCTTCCTGAGCCGTCCGAGACGGTTCGGCAAATCGTTGCTCGTCTCCACTCTTCAGGCTTATTATGAGGGCAGAAAGGAACTGTTCAAGGGACTCTTCATCGAAACAGTGGAGAAGGACTGGACGGAACATCCCGTGCTGCGCTTTGACATGGGCACTGCTAAGCATTGCGACAAGGAAGAGTTGTTGCTTGAACTGAGCAACAAGCTTACACGCTATGAGGCAATATACGGCAAGGGGGCCGCTGACGAGGTAAAACCCAACCAGCGTTTTCAGGGACTTATCGAGCGCGCACATGAGAAGACGGGCAAGAAGGTGGTCATACTCATCGATGAATACGACGCACCCATGCTTGACGTAGTGCATAAGGACAATGAAGTGGAATCATTGCGACAGGTTATGCGCAATTTCTATTCTCCGCTGAAGTACTCCGACCCGCATCTGGAATTCCTTTTCATCACTGGTATAACAAAGTTCTCACAGGTCAGTATTTTCAGCGAGCTGAACAACCTGACTAATATCAGTATGGACGAGGAATACGCTGCCGTTTGCGGAGTAACAAAGGAAGAAATGCTGACGCAGGCTCATGACTATATAGAGAGACTGGCAAATGCTAACAAATGGACGGATGAGGAGACCGTAAGACTTCTGGCACAGCAGTATGACGGTTATCACTTCACCTGGCCTTCGCCTCATATCTTCAATCCCTTCAGCCTGCTCAACGCATTCGCACGAAAGCGCATAGATAACTATTGGTTTGCCTCGGGCACTCCGACATTCCTGATTGAGATGCTGCGCAAGTTCAACGTAGTGCCAACCGGTATCGGTAATATGGAAGCCCTTGCCTCAGACTTCGATGCACCGACTGAAAACATGACCTCCATAACCCCACTTCTTTACCAGAGTGGTTATGTGACCATAAAGGACTTCGACAGTACGACGCTTCTTTACACTCTCGACATTCCCAATGGCGAGATACGCGTTGGACTTATGGAGAGTCTCCTGCCAAACTATGTCAATATGCGTAAGGAAGCGGGAAATACTACCATCGCCAAGATGTATCGCGCATTATATAATGATGACCTTGACGAGATGTTCAGCCTCCTTCAGGCTTATCTTCTCACTGTGCCATATTGCGACAATGCCAACTCCGAGGGGCATTACCAGCAACTGCTATACGTCATCTTCTCGCTCTTCGGCAGATATGTAGATGTGGAGGTTCATACGCCGACAGGTCGGGTGGATATAGTGATGAAGACCGCCAAGGCTCTCTATCTCTTTGAATTGAAGCTTAATAAATCATCCCAAGCAGCCATAAGGCAGATAGACCTCAAGGATTACTCCTCGAAGTTTGCCCTTGCTGGTCTGCCTATTGTAAAAGTGGGAATCAACTTCGACCCCGAGCGCCGTACACTAAGCGACTGGAAAATATTGGGGGCACGGTGAACAGGGGACAGACTCATTCCCGATGATTTACAGCGGTATCTATCCGTGGCAGTTGCCCCTCATGCTGCAACCGTCACAACCGCAGGAACAGCCGTTGGAGCGGCTGTTGCGGTCTGTATGGAAGATGCGCCACAGGTGGCGGAGGGCCAGGGCGATGGCAATCGCCACTATTATGGTCGCGAGAATATCTTGTATGTCCATGGTATTGTTTT
>JALFIX010000029.1 GCA_022775105.1 Prevotella sp.
GAAAAGCCTATTTAGGCTCAAAAACGGACAGTATAACATATAAAAATAGAGAAAGAAATGAAAGTAGCAATTGTTGGAGCGAGCGGAGCCGTGGGACAGGAATTCCTGCGCGTGCTCGCCGAGAGAAACTTCCCAATGGACGACCTCGTGTTGTTTGGTTCACAGCGCAGCGCGGGCACCAAGTACACATTCCGCGGCAAGGAGTATGAAGTGAAACTCCTGCAGCACGGCGATGACTTCAAGGACGTGGACATCGCCTTCACCTCAGCCGGTGCAGGCACCTCCAAGGAGTTTGCCGAGGACATCACCAAGTACGGTGCCGTGATGATTGACAACTCAAGTGCCTTCCGTATGGATGACGACGTGCCATTGGTAGTGCCCGAGTGCAATGCCGAGGATGCCCTCAACCGCCCCCGCGGCATCATTGCCAACCCCAACTGCACCACCATCATGATGGTTGTAGTGCTTCAGCCCCTTGAGAACATCAGCCACATCAAGCGCATCCACATCGCCAGCTATCAGAGTGCCAGCGGCGCAGGTGCCGCCGCCATGCAGGAGCTGCAGCAGCAGTATCAGGAAATTGTGGATGGCAAGCCCGTAACGGTGAAGAAGTTCCCCCATCAGTTGGCTTACAACGTGATTCCACAAATTGACGTCTTCCAGCCCAACGGCTACACCAAGGAGGAGATGAAGATGTTCAACGAGACCCGCAAGATTATGCACAGCGACGTCAAGTGCTCTGCCATGTGCGTGCGCGTGTCATCGCTTCGCGCCCATTCCGAGTCGGTGTGGATTGAGACCGAGAAGCCCATCTCAGTAGAGGAGGCTCAGAAGGCCATCGCCGCCGCTCCGGGATGCACACTCCAGGATGACCCCGCCAACCTCGTTTATCCCATGCCGCTCGACACTGCCGGCAAGGATGACATCTTCGTAGGCCGAGTGCGCAAGGACCTCGCCGACGACTGTGGCTTGACCTTCTGGCTCAGTGGCGACCAGATCCGCAAGGGTGCAGCCCTCAACGCCGTCCAGATTGCCGAGTACCTCATCAAGGTGGGCAACGTGAAGTAATTGTCTTTTTTGAACACAGAGGCACGGAGATAAAACTCTGTGACTCCGTGACTCTGTGTTTTAACATCCGCTCTTCTTAATAAGAGTTAATATTAACAATAATTACATTGCTTTTTCTTGCAATTTAATAATATTATCCGTAAATTTGCAGCAAATATTAACGAGATGTCAAGAAAGGAACTGAATATGAAAGCAAGAAGAATCATAATGACGTGTTTCGCAGCCATCATGCTGATGATGGCACTGCCCGTCGATGTCCTTGCCGTAATAGGCAGCACCACTGACGCACAAGGAGGAGAACAAGCGCGACGCGACCGCTTGACCGACATCTCGCGAAAGGAGGACCAAAGACCTGTGGCAGTGTTCGAGGACACGATGAGCACCATGCGTACGTGCCTCGCCCGTCCCCAGCGTCTGTTGCCATCGCAGGGTTCGGCACCGGGCAAGACGCAGGCAAGGTCATTGGAGTCGCGTGGATACACCCTATTCTGTAACCCTCAAAACTTCTCGCAGCGACAGGAAGCCACACCATTCCCGTCGTTTGTCTCGCGCACCTACTATGTCATTGCGTTGAGACACATCCTTTGTTAGTGACCGCGTTATATATCCCCAAGACAGAAAGGTAGGAATTAGACGTATATAACACATCATTAACTTTAAAAACACAACATATTTAAAATGACAAAGATTAAGAAATTGGAGATGGCCCAGGGCGTTTCCAACGAGAAGGATATTACTGTTACTGAATCGTTTTTCGGCCTCTGTGAAAAGGCCATCTACACACCAACAGGCAGTCGCATCAAGGCAGACACCTACGAATACTCACAGGCCAACGGCGAGCGTCTCATATCGCTGGTTGACAGTGGCATAGAGGAGTTGCAAAGGCAGCTTGAGCGCGGTGTCATCGTCAGGGCAACCCCGGTGGGGCACATCCGTGCCGAGGTATGCGTGTCTGACGACCGTCAGTTCTTGGCGGTGAACATCCTCAAATTTTCCGACTTCGAATATGTTCCTGTCGGCGATCCCCGTCTTTTCCGTGGTCACGATGCCGAGGTAGCCAGTCGCCTGTTCAGGGTAGGACAATAGTACTTTCGCAAACTTATTATTTCTTTATTATATAGCAGATAGCGGCATCAGGCGTGATGCCGCTATTTTATTCTTCATTCTTCACTCTTCATTCTTCACTCTTCATTCTTCACTCTTCATTCTTCACTCTTCATTTCCATCTCCTTCCTAAAGCATTCCCTGCACAACGGTTCATATTCCTGCTGCTCTCCGAGCATCACCCTCTTGTCTCCCGCCACCTTGCGGTGGCTCACGTATGCCAAAGCACCGCACTTCACGCAGATGGCATGCACCTTCTGCACATCGTCGGCAATGGCACACAGGGCGGGCATAGGACCGAAGGGCACACCCTTGTAGTCCATGTCAAGACCAGCCACAATCACCCTCATGCCACGGTTTGCCAGTTCGTTGCACACTTCCACAAGTCCCTCGTCGAAGAACTGCGCCTCGTCGATTCCCACCACATCGATGTCAGACGCCAAAAGCAGGATTTGCGCCGCCGTATCAATCGGCGTTGACATAATCGAGTTGCTGTCATGACTCACCACCTCGTCTTCCGAGTATCTCTTGTCAATTGAAGGCTTGAATATCTCCACCTTCTGATGGGCGAACTTAGCCCTGCGGAGCCTTCTTATCAGTTCCTCCGTCTTGCCCGAGAACATCGAGCCGCACACCACTTCTATTCTTCCGGGACGGCGTGCCTCCCCCGCAATGTTAAATGTCATATCTTTTATTTATTTTTTAACACAGAGTCACGGAGACACTGAGTTCATATTATAAGTTTTTTGAAGATACAGAGAAAACTTTGTGACTCTGTAACTCTGTGTTCGACAAAAAAACTTTGTGTACTTTTATCTCACTCCTCCGCAATCAGCTTCTTCAATTTCGGCAGCGACAGGTGATACCTCACCGCCAGGAACCTAATTGCGCATGTCACCGTGAAGCTGATTATCGCCGACAGCTCCACACTGTTGTCCAAGTGTATCGTCAGCCAGTATGCCATTCCGCCTGTCACGCTCGCCATGGCGTAAATCTCCTTGTGGAATATCACCGGTTCCCTCACGAGCATGATGTCGCGTATAACTCCGCCCGCGGCACCCGTGATACATCCCATGATAATCGCCACCCAGTATGGCTGCCCGAACGCCACGCTCTTCTGTATTCCCGCAATGGTGAACAGCGCCAGACCCAGGGTGTCAAACACAAACCACGCGTTCTTCAGCCTCTCAATCCACCGCGAGAACACCACCACGACCACCAACGCCAATGCCGTGCAAAGCATATAAAACGGGCTGGTCATCCAAAACGGCGTAGTGCCGAGCATCACGTCCCTAATCGTTCCGCCGCCAATAGCCACGGCAATGCCGCAAACGTATCCCCCGAACCAGTCGAAGGTTTTCTCCGCCGCATGCCTGATGCCCGATATGGCGAATGCGAATGTCCCCAAGAACTCAATCACCTGTTCCACGGTGATATTCATAAATGTATCCATCTTGTCTATCAATCATTTCATAAAAACGGGTGCAAAGATAGCACATTTTCCCAACATACGCAACAATTCAGCAAATAAATATCATAAATCTTTTAAAACGTTAAAATCAGTGAATCATTTGGGAGTATGATGGAATTGTCGTAAATTTGCAGCACATATAAGTAATTGGCACAATAAATGGGAAATATTAAACTCTTCAGGGGTGACTTCACCTCTAAACTGGAACTCGAACATGCGTCGGTGGTGGCAGGATTCCCCTCGCCTGCCGACGACTATAAGCATGACCGTCTGGACTTCAACCGCGACTATATTCGCCATCCTGAGGCATCGTTCTATGGAGATGTCACAGGTGACTCGATGAAGGACGCCGGAATATTCGACGGCGACAGGGTGATTATCGACCGCGCCGTACAGCCGCACGACGGTTCGATTGTCGTGGCATTCTGGAACGGGGAGTTCACAATGAAATATCTCGACCTCACCCACAAGAGTGATGGCTATGTGGAACTGCGTCCCGCCAACAAGGACTTCCCCGTCTTCCGCGTCGAGGCAGGCGACAACTTCGAGGTGTGGGGAGTGGTAGTGCATCTAATACGCACATTTGAGACTTTATAAATTCAACACAGAGTTGCAGAGGCACAGAGAATAATAAAAAAATCTGTTACTCCGTGACTCTGTGTTTGAACATTATTTGCATATAAAAATATGGCGATGTATGGTATCATAGACTGCGACAACTGCTACGTGTCGTGCGAGAGGGTTTTCCGTCCTGACTTGGAGGGGAAACCCGTAGTTGTGCTGAGCAACAACGACGGCTGTGTGGTGGCACGCAGCAACGAGGCAAAGGCTATGGGCATAAAGGCGGGAACACCTTATTTCCAGTTGGAACAGATGTTCCCGGGCTGGAAGATTGCCGTCTTCTCCTCCAACTATGAGCTGTATGGCGAGATGACAGGCCGTGTGGTGGATATCATACGTAGCGAGGCTCCCTCGTATTTCAGATACAGCATTGACGAGTGTTTCGTGAAATTCCCCGACACCGACAATGTCGATCTCAAGGATTGGGGGGAACGGCTACACAAAAAGATAAAACAGTGGGTTGGCATGCCAGTGAGCATAGGCATTGCCCCCAACAAGACCCTTGCCAAAGTGGCAAGCCATTTCGCCAAGAAGATTTCGGGATATAATCATTGTTGCCTTATCGACAATGATGAGAAAAGGCAAAAGGCCCTCAAGCTCTACCCAGTGGATGAGGTATGGGGTGTGGGACGGCGCTATGCCGCACGACTGGCAAATGTGGGGGTGAAGACGGCATACGATTTCTCCGCCCTCCACGGCGACTGGGTGAACGCCACCTTCCGCAATGTCACGATATGGCGCACGTGGGCTGAGTTGAACGGCAAGGACTGCGTACCCGATGAGGAGTATGCCGCCAAAAAAAGCATCTGCACCAGTCGCAGCTTCAATGGTATGGTGGATGACCTCGACACCCTCTACACCCATGTCTCCAACTATGCTGCACGCTGTTCCGAGAAACTGCGCTCACAGCGCAGTGTGGCATCGGTGGTGGCGGTATTCGCCCACACCAACTTCTTCCGTGAGGACCTGCCTCAGTATTCCAACTTTGCCGAGGTTACGCTTGCCACCCCTTCAAATTCCACCGTCACTATAGTGCAAGCCGCCAAGGAGGCACTCCGCGGCATTTTCATCCCGGGCTACAGATACAAGAAGGCAGGCGTGATAGTCATGGGTGTCACTCCCGACACTCCCGTGCAGCACGACCTCTTCGACATCGCCCCTGAGAAATACGCCCGTCTGCGTTGTCTCGATGAAGCCATCGACCGCGTCAACCGCATATATGGCACAGAAACCGTGGTGCTTGGTGCGCAGCAATACAACACCAATGCCGCCACAGGCAAGGCAGACATCTTCGCTAATGCCATACGCCATGACCATCGCAGCGGAAATCCCACAACAAGATGGAAGGACATTATTAAACTAAAGTAAAAAATTCTATAATTATACGCCTTTTATAACTAAAACCATATAAATTACAAAAAAAATCTGATAATTTGTCGTTTTTCTGAATAAAAATGTGTAACTTTGCGCCGATTATGATGTATCATCATGACAATCTGAATATTATAAATAAAAAAAAATATATAAGAGCAACATGGAAAAAAGACTTCTTCTCGGCGACGAGGCAATAGCATTGGGAGCCATACACGCAGGACTCAGCGGCGTGTATGCCTATCCCGGCACTCCCTCTACCGAGATTACCGAATTCATTCAGAATGACCCGCTCGCAAAGGAACGCGGTGTTCATTCGCGATGGTGTACCAATGAAAAGACTGCCATGGAGGCAGCTCTCGGCATGTCGTATGCCGGCAAGCGCGCATTGGTGTGCATGAAGCATGTGGGCATGAACGTGTGTGCCGACGCATTCATCAACAGTGCCATAACCGGTGTGCAGGGCGGACTGGTGGTGCTTGCCGCCGACGACCCCTCGATGCACTCCAGCCAGAACGAGCAGGACTCGCGCTTCTACGGCAAGTTTGCACTGCTGCCCATCTTCGAGCCTTCCAACCAGCAGGAGGCTTACGACATGATGGCTGCCGCATTCGACTTCTCGGAGAAAATCAAGGAACCGGTGCTGCTGCGGGTTGTGACACGATTGGCACACTCGCGCGCCGGAGTTGTAGTGCGTGACGCCCGCGAGGAAAACGACATCAACATATCCACCGACGCATGGGTGCTGCTGCCTGGCATCGCCCGCAAGAAATACGACGCGCTCATCGACAAGCAGGACGACATGCTCATGGCAAGCAACATGTCCATGTTCAACCGCAGCGAATACGGTGAGAGTGTGGACAAGGAGCAGATGACGGGAATCATTGCCTGCGGTATTGGCTACAACTACGTGAAGGAAGCCCTGGAGCAGTTGCCCGAGGAGAAGCGCACCTTATTTAATATAGAGAAGGTGTCGCAATATCCACTGCCCCAGCAGCGCATAGAGATGCTCGCCAAGGAAAGCGGCCGACTGCTCATCGTCGAGGACGGACAACCCGTGGTGGAGGAGAGCGTGAAGGCTATGCTCGGAACGGGATATACAGTATGCGGCCGACTGACCGGCGCACTGCCCCGCACTGGTGAGCTTACGCCCGACTCGGTGGCTGCCGCCCTCGGTGTGGAGGCTCCCAAGATTCTGCCTCAGGCAAAGAACCTTGCTGCCCGCCCGCCGCAGCTGTGCCAGGGATGCGGACACCGCGACGTGTATGCCGCCCTCAACAAGGTGGCTGAGGAATATCCCGACCACCGCATCTTCGGCGACATCGGTTGCTACACACTCGGTGCACTGCCTCCATTCAAGGCTCTGTCGAGCTGCGTGGATATGGGTGCGTCAATCACTATGGCAAAGGGTGCCGCCGACGCGGGATTGTTCCCGTCCATTGCCGTCATCGGCGACTCCACGTTCACCCACTCGGGAATGACGGGACTGTTGGACGCAGTGAACGACAAGTCGAACATCACGGTGATTATCTCCGACAACCTCACCACGGGTATGACAGGTGGTCAGGACTCGGCAGGCACAAACAAGTTTGAGGCCATCTGCATAGGTCTTGGCGTTGAGCCGGAGCATGTGAGAGTGGTGGTGCCTCTGCCCAAGAACATGGAGGAGATAACACGCACCATCCGCGAGGAGATTGAATACAACGGAGTATCAGTAATCATCCCGCGCCGTGAGTGCATACAGACGGCGGCAAGACACGCGAGGGAGAGGAAAAAAAGCCTCACCCCCGACCCCTCTCCAAAAGAGGGGGGAGATAAATAGTCTCAAGAGTGGATTTTTCTATTCATTTTTATAATTGATTCTGATGAAGAAAGACATTATACTTTGCGGTGTGGGAGGACAAGGCATCCTCTCCATCGCTACAATCATAGGCGAGGCTGCCACCAAGGCCAACATCAACCTGAAGCAGGCTGAGGTGCACGGAATGAGCCAACGAGGCGGCGACGTGCAGTCGAACCTGCGCCTGTCAACCGACACTATCTACAGCGACCTCATCCCGCAGGGTGGTGCCGACGTGATTATCTCCATGGAACCGATGGAGGCTCTGCGCTATCTGCCCTATTTGGCAAAGGACGGAGTGATAGTGACCAGCAACAAGCCATTCGTCAACATCCCAAACTATCCCGAGGAGCAGGCTCTGTTTGAAGAGCTGAATGCACTGCCCAACAAGGTGGTGATGCTCGACATCGAGGCAGTGGCAAAGGATGCGGGTTCTGCCCGCTCTGCCAATGTGGTACTGCTCGGCATGGCTGCGAAATACATTGAGATCCTGTCCTCTGAGGCACTTCGTGAAGCAGTCGCCACTATCTTCGCACGCAAGGGCGAGGCTGTGGTGGAGGCCAACCTCAAGGCGTTTGACATGGGTGGAAAACCCACAGATTAACACAGATTATTTTAACCACAGATTAACACAGATAAAAATTTATCTTGGATTAACACAGATTTATATTGAATTTGTATATATTTAGGCACGGATTAACACGGATCGTTAGCTCTAAGACTATTTAAGCCGTGAACTTGCGAACAGCAAGCCGTATAAAGAATTAAAATATTAAAGTAATGCGGAGCCAAAGCCGTGTCTTTTAAAAAGCCGTGGTTTTCCGTGCCAAAACATAATCTGTGATAATCAACTTAAAATTAATATCTGTGGAAATCTGTGGATAAAAAAAATCTGTGATAATCGACTTAAAATTATTATCTGTGTAAATCTGTGGATAAACTATGTACAGAAAAGAATTACCCGACTGGAAATCGGAATACCTCGACCCTCAGCTTGAGACGATGTCGAGGGAGGAGATTGAGAAACTGCAGGTGGAAAGGCTAAAGGCCACCATCAAGCAGTGCATGAACAATCCAGTGTATCGCGAACGACTGGAAAAGGCGGGAGTGACACCCGAGAGCATCACATCCGTGAATGACATACGTCGCATCCCGTTCACTACCAAGCAGGACCTGCGCGACAACTATCCCTTCGGTCTTGCTTCGGCACCTCTGACGGAATGTGTGCGTCTGCACTCGTCATCTGGCACAACCGGCAACCCCACCGTCATCCTGCATACGCAAAAGGACCTCGACGAATGGGCTAACCAGGTGGGACGCAACCTGTGGATGGTGGGACTGCGCCCCGATGACGTGTTCCAGAACTCATCCGGCTACGGAATGTTCACCGGCGGACTTGGATTCCAATATGGAGCCGAGCGCATCGGTATGCTCACCATTCCTGCCGCCGCAGGCAACTCGCTGAGGCAGATTAAGTTCATGACCGATTTCGGCACCACCGCAGTGCATGCCGTACCGTCATATGTCACCCGCCTGCACGAGGTGATGGTGGAACAGGGCATCGACCCTCGCAAGGACACCAAACTGAGGGTGCTTGCCATAGGTGCCGAGCCTCACTCCGAGGAGCAGCGCAAGCGCATCGAGGATATGATGGGAGTGAAGGCATACAACTCATTCGGCATGTCGGAGATGTGCGGTCCCGGTGTGGGATTCGAGTGCAAGGAGCAGAACGGACTCCACTTCTGGGAGGACTACTATATCGTGGAAATCGTTGACCCCGAGACACTTGAACCAGTGCCCGACGGCGAGATCGGCGAGTTGGTGCTCACCACCCTATGCCGCGAGGCAATGCCGCTGTTGCGCTATCGCACACGCGACCTCACGAGGGTGTTGGGACGCTCATGCCCCTGCGGACGCAACCATGTGCGCCTCGACCGTATGCGCGGACGCTCTGACGACATGATGGTGCTGCGTGGAGTGAACATCTTCCCCATACAGATTGAGAAGATACTGATGCAGTTCAAGGAACTCGCCAACAACTATCTCATAACCCTCACAACCGACGAGAACAACGACAACATGACCGTGGAGGTGGAACTCGAACAGCTCTTCACTGATGACTACCTGCGTCTGACGGCGTTGCAGAAGTCAATCACCAGGGCACTGAAGGACGAAATCCTTCTCACGCCGATAGTGAAGCTCGTGCCCAAGGGCACACTGCCCGTAAGCGACGGCAAGGCCGTGAGAGTTATCGACAAGAGAACCGTGTACAAATAATAACTGAACACAGAGTCACAGAGTTTTATCTTTGTATCTTCTTAAAACTTAAAAAAAACATCACCTCTGTGACTCTGTGTCTCTGTGTTAAAAAATCAAGAATTATGACTATAAAACAATTATCTATATTTATCGAGAACAGAAGCGGTGCGCTGCTCAGGATTCTCGAGATGCTGAGAGACAACGGCATCAACATCGTGGTGAGCACATTGGGCGACACCGACGGATTCGGTATCTATCGCCTGATATGCAACGACACAGAAAAGGCATTCAAGATGCTTCGCGACAAGAACATCTCCGCCACAATATCCAACGTGTATGCCATCCGGCTTCCTGACAACAAACCCGGGGCAGCGGCAGAAGTGGTGGCAAAGATCACCAAGTCGGGCGTGGACATCAAGTATATGTACTCGTTTATGTTCGGAGGCCACGGCATCGTAGTCTTCCGCGCCGACAACAACGACAAGGCGGAGGAAGTGATGATGCTCGAAAAACTGGACTACATCACCGAGACGGAACTCAAGGACGCATAAAAAGCGTCCTTGCAACTATAACGATTTTTTCTAATTTTAAACCAAAACATACTGATGAGAAAAATTTTCATTACCTTCGCTGCTTTACTGATATCTATGAGTACGATAGCGGAAACAACAGAGACACAAGATGTCAACGGGACACATAATGTCAATGAGGGAAAAGACCTTAACTATTGGGCCAAGGAACTGGCCTCGCGAGTGAAGGTGCGCGGTTATGCACAGGCTGGATACACAGCCACCCTGCCCGAGGAGGGCGAGAAGCGGAACACCTTCGACATGAAGCGTGTTGTACTGATGGTGGGCGCAGAGATCACACCCGAGTTCTATGCTTTCTTCATGCATGAGTTCAAACTCAAGGACATGCAGGAGTACTACCTTGAATACCGCCCGTCGAAGGCATTCAAACTGCGCTTCGGACAGTCTAAGATTGAATACACGATGGAGAACCCGATGTCGCCGTGCGTGCTTGAGAGTATCGGCCCGATGGCGCAGGGAGTGTTCTGGCTCTGCGGATATGACCCGCTCATCGGCAATCCCGCCGGACGCGACATGGGACTCATGATGTATGGCGACCTCTTCAACGACAAGTTGGGATATGTGCTTGAGGTGGTGAACGGCGGACAGACCAATGCCGCCGACCGTGACAACCGCAAGAACGTGATTGGAAAATTAGAATACAAGCCGGTGCCCAACTTCCGCCTGTCGGTGTCGGGACAATTGGGTTATGGCACTGCCGTGGCTGACTCCAAGTACAACCCTACGGTGAATGTGGGCGAGATTTATCGCCAAAACCGTTATGCCGCCGGTGCGGAGTGGAAGTCGAAGGCTACAGGCAATGACTTCTACAAGAACCGCTGTGCCATGGTGCGCACTGAGGTGCTCGGTGGCAAGGACGGCGACTGCAAGAGCTTTGGTGCATACGTGTCATCCTCTATCCCACTCTACAAGGGTCTCGACCTCGTGTGGATGGCTGACTACATGAACTACAACACCGACTTGGGATTGAAAAAGACTAATCTCATGGCGGGTGTGCAATACTGGATATTCAAGAAATGCCGCTTGCAGGCGCAATACACATATAGCATGCGCAGCGACGCGATGAAGGTGCTTGAAGGGGCTAACCAGAGCGTCATACAGACGCAGATACAGGTGGCGTTTTAATCTAAACACAGAGGCACGGAGATACAGAGTTTTTTTATTTAAACACAAAGAAACAAAGAAACAAAGATTTTTTTTGGATACAAAGATTAGGAATTATGTTTATAAAGATATTATTGACAATTATCTTCCTCTGCGTAACAGTGGCAGTGGGAGTATATTCAAGAAAACAGGCCAAGTCTGTTGACGGATTTGTTCTCGGTGGCCGTTCTGTCGGCCCGTGGCTCACGGCATTTGCCTACGGCACGTCTTATTTCTCGGCAGTGGTGTTCGTTGGCTACGCCGGACAGTTTGGATGGAAATACGGTTTGTCGGCATCATGGATTGGTGTGGGCAACGCCATCATCGGTTCGCTATTGGCATGGTTAGTGCTCGGAAGGCGCACCAAACTCATGACCCAGCACATACAGAGCCGCACCATGCCCGACTTCTTCGGCACACGCTATGACGACGAGTGGCTCCGCGTGGTGGCTTCCATCATCGCCTTCGTGTTCCTTATTCCATATACCGCAGGCGTGTATATGGGAATATCAAAACTCTTCGAGATGGGATTCGGCATACCCTACGAATATTGCGCCATCATCATGGCATTGCTCACCGCCGTATATGTCATCCTCGGAGGATATAAGGCCACGGCCATCAACGACTTCATCCAGGGCATCATCATGCTCTTTGGTATCACCACCGTGATTGCCGTGGTGCTCAACAGTCAGGGCGGACTCGTGGAGGCCATCAACAAGATGGGCGAAGCTGTGCCCACGGCTCACGACTTGGAGGACAAGTCGGGACTGTTTGCCAACTTCCAGGCGGGCGACTTCGCCTCATGGTTCGGTCCTGCTCCGCTCAGTTTGTTGGGCGTTGTCGTACTGACTTCTCTCGGCACATGGGGACTGCCCCAGATGGTGGGTAAGTTCTACTCCATCACCGACGAGTCTGCCATCCGCCGCGGCACTATCATCTCCACCATCTTCGCCCTCGTGGTGTCGGGTGGATGCTATTTCCTCGGCAGTTTCGGTCGCCTGTTCCCCGAACCGGCGTTCAGCGTCGCCAAGCATAAGTATGCCTTCGACAGTATCGTGCCCTCGATGCTCGAGACATTGCCCGACGTACTCATAGCCCTCGTGGTGCTGCTCGTTCTCTCTGCCTCGATGTCAACATTGGCATCACTCGTTCTGACCTCATCATCCACAATGACCCTCGACCTTATCTATCGCGACAAGAAATCGACTGACGGTGAGGTTGAAGGCGGCGAGATTGACGATGTTGTGGCTGAGAAGATTGAGCGTCGCAAGGTGGTTGTGATGCGAGTGCTGATAGTGTTCTTCATCGTGCTCTCGCTGATGATTGCACTCAATCCCCCGCAGTTCATCGCCCAGCTGATGGGTATCTCGTGGGGTGCCCTTGCAGGAGCCTTCCTCGCCCCGTTTATGTTGGGACTCTACTGGAAGGGAGTCACACGTCTTGCCGTATGGGCTTGCTTCGTATGGGGCGTGGGACTGACCGTAGTGAACATGATGCTCGGCAATGCACTGATGAATCCCATCGACTGCGGTGCCGTGGCAATGGTTGGCGGCTTCGTGGTGGTAGCCCTCGTGAGCCTCATCACTCCGAAGATGAAGCGCGAAAGTGTGGAAAACATTTTTAAGTGCTACAAATAAGAATTAAGATAAATAATTCTGAGTATATGAATGAGATAAAAGACTTTCTGAATGAAGGCGACCGCTTTGCGGCTACCAACGGGATGCAGCTCACGGAGGTGCGTGAGGGATATGCTCGGGCGGAGATGACCGTGGAGGCACGCCATCTTAATGCCGCGGGAGTATGCCAGGGCGGAGCCTACTTCACCCTTGCCGACCTTGCCTTTGCGGCAGTTACCAACTACCAGGGCATCATCACGCTCGGCATACAGAACTCCATCACCTTCCTGCAGTCGGCTCACGAGGGCGACACCCTCATAGCTGAGGCGGAGGTGACATTCAATCACCATCGCCTGCCCTTCTGCGAGATGCGCGTCACCAACCAGCAGGGCGAACTAATCTGCATTGTCACAGGGTCGGCGTATAGAACTAAGAAAGAATTAAAAAATTAAAGATATACAACTATGATTTTAAACAGAGCAATGGAATGTATGGACCGCGAGTCCATGAGAAAGCTTCAGACCGAGCGTCTGATCGCTACAGTGAAGAGATGTTATGAGAAGGTGCCCTTCTATCGCCGCAAGATGGACAAGATGGGTATCAAACCCGAGGACATCAAGTCTATCGACGATATCCATCGTCTGCCCTTCACCACCAAGCACGACCTTAGGGACGAATATCCCTTCGGACTTCAGGCTGTGCCCCAAAGCGAGGTGGTGCGCATCCACGCATCATCCGGCACAACAGGCAAGCCCGTTGTAGGCACTTACACCAAGAACGACCTCGCCATGTGGGCTGAGGGTGCCGCACGTGTGATGGCTGCCGGAGGCGTGAGCAAGGGCGACATCGTGCAGGTGAGCTACGGCTACGGATTGTTCACCGGCGGTCTTGGTGCGCACGATGCAGCAGGACTCCTCGGTGCGGTTCAGCTGCCTACATCTGCCGGTAACTCCGAGAAGCAGATTATGCTTATGAAGGACTTCGGTTCTACCGTTCTCTGCTGTACTCCCTCGTATGCTCTCCACCTCGCCGAGGTGATCGAGAAGAGCGAGACTGTGAAGAAGGAGGACCTGCTGCTGAAGGTGGGATTCTTCGGTGCCGAACCCTGGACTGAGGGTATGCGCAAGGAACTGGAAGAGCGACTGGGCATCAAGGCCATCGACATCTACGGACTCACCGAGATGTGCGGTCCCGGTGTGGGCGGCGAGTGCGAATTCCAGAACGGCACTCACCTCTGGGAGGATATGTTCTTCCCCGAAATCATCAACCCCGACACTCTCGAACCTGTAGAGCCGGGAGAGTTTGGCGAACTCGTCTTCACATCGCTCTGCAAGGAGGCTATGCCTATCCTCCGCTACCGCACACGCGACCTCACACGCCTCATCTACGACAAGTGTGAGTGTGGACGTACGGCAGTGCGCATGGACCGCATCCTCGGTCGCTCAGACGACATGATGATTATCCGTGGCGTGAACGTGTTCCCGAGTCAGATAGAGACCTGCCTCACCGAATTCCCCGCTTTCACCCCGCAGTATTTCATCACCGTAGATCGCAAGAACAACGAGGACACCTTCGACCTCGACGTCGAACTGCGCAGCGAGTACTTCTCGCCCAACCCGTCGAAGCAGATGCCGTATATCAAACCGCTCTACGACCGCATCGTATCAATGGTGGGCATCAAGCCGAACATCCACATAAAGGAACCAGGCTCCATCCAGCGTTCTATCGGTAAGGCAAAGCACGTGAATGACAAGAGACAGTTTAAATGAAGAATGAAGAGTGAAGAATGAAGACTCCATTAAATTACGAAATAGTGACCGAGGCCATCGAACAGATGGGCCTCGGTGACTTCTCAGAAGCCACAATACGCGATATACAGAGCCTGTCGCGCATATTGGAGGAGAAGACCGGCGAGACCGTGATTCACCTCGAAATGGGAGTGCCTGGCCTGAAACCCTCTGACATCGCCATGAAGGCAGAGCAGGAGGCACTTGCCAACGGATGCGCCACCATCTATCCTCCCAACGGCGGTATTCCGCGCATCAAAAAGGCGGCATCGGAATTCGTCAAGGCATTCATCGGAGTGGATATCGACCCTCTGTGCTGCATCCCCACAACGGGGTCGATGCAGGGCACATTCGCCACATTCACCATCTGGCACCATGCCTTCACCGCCAACGAGAAGGGTGAGCCTACCGTACTGTTCATCAATCCCGGATTCCCCGTACAGACCACCCAATGTGAGGTCATCGGCATACGCCACATCGGTCTCGATGTTCACAGTTATCGTGGTGATGCTCTCATCTCCAAGATTGAGGAAATAGTGCAGAAGGAGAATATATGCGGCATTGTGTATAGCAACCCCAACAACCCGTCGTGGGTATGCTTCAACGAGCACGAACTTGAGGGCATAGGCAGACTTGTCACCCAATATGACTTCATCGTGTTGGAAGACCTCGCATACTTTGCCATGGACTTCCGCCGCGACCTCTCCCACCCTTACCAAGAGCCTTATCAAGCGACCGTGGCACGCTATACCGACAACTACATGCTTTCGGTGTCAGGCTCGAAGGCATTCTCTTATGCCGGTCAGCGCATCGGTGTGAGTTGCATAAGCAACAAGCTCTATCACCGTGTCTTCGCACCGTTGCAGGAGAACTTCGGAGTGGGAGAATTTGGCAATTTCTTTGCCAACCGCTTGATGTACACCTTCTCCAGCGGCACCACCCACAGTGTGCAGCACGCCATGGCGGCACTTATGGAGGCAGCATGCAGCGGAACCTACAACTTCCTCGACGATGTGAAGGAATACGGCAGGAGGGCGAAGTACATGAAGGACGTGCTCCTCGCCAACGGTTTCTATCTCGTGTATGACAACGACATGGGCGCTCCCCTCGCCGACGGTTTCTATTTCACCGTGCAATATCCCGGCATGAACGACCTTGAGCTCACCCGTGCCCTGATGTACTACGGCATAGCCGTCTATCCCCTCGACACGATGGGAAGCACCCAACAAGGAGTGCGCATCTGCACCTCCTTCTTCTCGGATAATCTCCGCGAAATGTTCCGCGAGCGCATCGAGATATTCCATCGCAATGAGAGCCAAAAGCCGAAGGATTTGCCATAAACCCTTCACCCTACACAAATCGCTCATAAGGATATGAATATCAGTGCATTATGGTAATGTAGGGTTGTCTCAACCCTACATTACCCTTCACAACCCTTCATACCGACTGTGTCCTTGTGAAAGCTTGGAAAATATCACATTATCTTGAGTAATGTAATGGTTTGAAAACAGTAGTCCATCAGTTCTCATAACACCTATTTTATAATAATGTGTCATACCACTTGTAATTATGTAATCAAAGCACTTGTAATTATGTCATCATACTGCCTTCATTCTATGTTCCCCACTGCGGAATATACGTTCTCCACTGCGGAACGTCTGTTCTCCACTGCGGAATATAAGTTCCCCATTGCGGAATATAAATCGCGCACGTGTTGTTGCCGAAGTATAGATACCTGTTGTATATATTTATATCAACTGTAGATGACAATCTACAACTGCTGTTATTTATATCCACCTACAGTAGGCATTAACAAGTACGGAGCATCGTTCAAACATAGCTATTATTCACGAAATAGCACCAACACCCTGAGAAAATCAAGTTAAAAAGATATAAAGTCGCCATATCATTCCCATCTTTCACACATCATTCACCTACCTAACACCCTATTATCCAACAATTTAAATGTATATTGTGAATGTGAATGATATTTTTAAACATTTCTTTCATATATACTCAAGTTCCGGAAGTAAAATTGAAAGCTCGTGCCAGCGAGAGCAGAGCATCAAGCTTGCTTGAATGCTATGCCGAGTGCAGCCGAGGTTGCAAGAATTGAAAGCTCAAACTCAGCTTTCTGCTCTTCTGGTATAGCGGCAAGGCACTGTCTGAACAAGGCATTCTGTATCATCAAAGTGGACTTGATAAATTGCCTATGTCTTTACTGTTTATTGCTCCATAGTGGTTCGTCCTGCCAGTTGCCAGAGGGGAAGCCCATCGAACGAGTTTGTATATCAGGGTTGTCTTTTAGGAGTTTAACCAATGCTTTGGTAAAATTAGAATTGGGCACGATGCTTTGCTCCATATATGCGAGATAACATAACTGATGATACAGTTTGTTGGGACGAAAACTGTTTATTGTCACCCATGACTCCGGCAATCTCTGTGGCATAGTTGGCATGGTAGGAAAGCGTTTGTTCCAAATCTCTTGCCACTTGTTTCTTCACTTTAACATCCTTGAAGTTGCAGAAGAGTTTGGATAATGTTCCGAACGACACCACCTCCAAGGTCTTCCAAGCAGGAGGAAACTCAGGTGAAGTATAGTTGCGGCGATACTCCGAAATAAATTCTTCCTTAGAACGGTTCACTTCAGAGGCAATGCTGTTGATGCACGCTTGCTGAATACCTTCGTTAAGGAAAAGGTCATTTCTCATAAACCAGAAAGGTCCATGAGCTTTCCCTTTCTTCATCATCAATAATCAGCCCACGTTGCTTTAACAGACTAAGCTGGTCTGAAAAGTCTATAGCCTGTTTGGTGTATTGCATAATGCCAATGTTTGATGTTACACATACTCTATAAAAACATGAAGTCCTGCCGTGGTACGCATTCAATGAAGAGGCGTGGCAGGAACTGTTGCTGCAAAGGTACGACTTTCAATGAAATTATCCAAACTTCGGGATAACGCTATCGAGAGACTAAACCGCTACGTGTCACTGTCATGGAGAAACTCACTGTTCTTCGGCTCTCACAAGGGAGCCGAACGGGGAGCCATGTTCTATTCTCTCGTTTGCTCATGCAGGCTTAACGGGGTTAACTTCTTCGAATACATATCAGACGTGATAAACAAAGCGGCTGCATTGCCGACAAACACGCCATTGGAAAAATACAGGATGCTTCTGCCTGACAAATGGAAGGAAAACCGCTAAGTCGCCTCTTAGCGTTTTTTTTGATATACGCAATACGTCTTCGTGGAGACGCTTACGAATGGTTAACTGTTCATCAGTTGAACCTTTCAGCCGTTGCCTTGTTTATGACCTTTGCCATGAGCGGCACTTAGAAGGACAATTCTCCGATATTCAATTGCACTCCGATATTAAAGTCCCATATTCCATTAAAGCTGCAACCGGTAGAACCTGACCACGACACTCCGTCAAAGAACTCACTCGTGATTCCCTCGTATGCAGTATCAAAATAAAGACTCCAAAGCCTGTTAAACCTGTATGTGCCGCCAATACCGGCACCAACAACAGGCGAGAGCGAATCAATCGACTTGTTCTTGCCCACTCCCATACGTCCAAAGGCATACATGTCCCATTTCTCATTCTTCACATATCCCATAAGCAAGTGCTTGGCACTCAGCAACACGTCAAGATACGCCATCATACATCCTCCTCCGTCGTAGTTGCTCGTGTGCTTCTCCTCGTCATACGGCAACCACTTTAGTTTTTTGTTCTCAATAAGGAAATTCTCCAAATTCAACTTACATCGCGCACCAATCTCGGGCGAGAACCACTTACCAACAGCAATGTCCAGTCCTGTGGTCACTCCGTCAGGGAATACATCGCTGAAGCTCTTCTCACACGGGTTATACAGCGTCATGTCCGCTCCAAACTGTAAGAACCAGTTCTTCCAAAAACCGCCACCTTTTAATGTGTTCTCTGGCGTATCCTTGCCGAATCCCTGCCTCTTGCTTCCGCCAAGCCTATAAGTCACACCCATGTCAAGCGTAAAATACATATTACTGCCGCTGCCAACTCCCGTAGCAGT
>JALFIX010000057.1 GCA_022775105.1 Prevotella sp.
TGGAAGGGTGAGCCTATAACAATGAAGAACGGTACGGAGCTTGTTTATCCCGGCGACGCCAAGTATGAGGACATCAACCACGACGGTGTGATCAACGAGAGCGACATCGTGTATCTCGGCAATGCCAACCCGAAGTTCTTCGGCGGTGGCGGTTTCCAGGTGAGATACAAGCAGTTCACGCTCACCACGTTCTTCTACGGACGTTACGGACAGAAGGTCATCAACGGCGCACGTATCTCATTGGAGAACATGCGCGGCAAGGGCAACCAGTCAACCGCAGTGCTCCATCGCTGGAGGGCAGAGGGTGACGACACCGACATCCCCCGCGCACTCTATGGCATGGGTTACAACTACTTGGGTAGTGACAGGTTCGTGGAGGACGCTTCCTTCCTGCGTCTGAAGACCCTGTCGATAAGCTACAACGTGCCGAAGAAATGGCTCAAGAAGTTGGGCGTCAACAAGCTCAATGTCTTCGCCACGGGCTATGACCTCTTCACATGGACAAGCTACAAGGGTCAGGACCCCGAGGTCACCATGCCGTCAGCCACCACATTGGTAAAGGACAACTCAACCACTCCGGTGACACGCCGTTTCTCATTCGGTTTAAACCTCGACTTCTAACTTAGTAAAAAGCTTCAGTTATGAATACATATATATATTATATACAGAAAAAGAATTTCTCTAAGGCCTGCCTTGCAGTGCTGGTGGCCTTATGTCTGAATTTCACTCTGTCGTCATGCAATGACTGGCTGGACATCCTGCCAAACAATGAGCAGGTGACGGATGACTATTGGCAGTCCAAGGAAGATGTTGAGGCAGTCATCTCTTCGGGATATTATTACATGCGGCAGTGTGTGCCCACATTTATCAAGTGGGGCGAACTCAGGGGAGGCGCGCTGTATGCCATCAACAACAGCGACGCCAAGCTGCAGGACTTCAACATGACACCCTCACACTCGCTTTGCGACTGGTCAACGGTATATAAGATCATAGGTATGGCAAACTCGGTGATTATGTATGCACCTGGTGTAGAGGACGACACATACTATGACGCCATACGCAACTCCCATCTGGCAGAGGCGTATTTCCTCAGGGCATACTGTTTCCTCATGCTCGCCAAGAACTACCGCGAGGCACCCTTGGTGCTGCAGGCATACGTCAATGACAACGCGTCGTTTGACATTGCCAAGTCCTCGGAGGCAGAACTCGTGGCGAGGGTGAAGGAGGATGTCAAGATTGCATTGGAGACAGGAGCCGCCAAGGGCAACTATGAAACCGACTGGCAGACCAAGGGCCGCGTGACCAAGTGGGCACTCTATGCCCTCATGGCAGACGCATGCCTCTGGAGCGAGGATTACGACCAGTGCATTGAATACTGCGACAAGCTGATAAATGCCAACGACACGTTCCGCCCGGTGTTCATGTCGAACACCAACGACTGGTACACCATCTTCTATCCCGGCAACAGCAACGAGTCGATATTCGAGCTTAACTGGGATTACAGCAGTTTCCAGCAGAACAACAATTTCTCGTCTTATTTCTCACTTTCCAACAGCACAACGCTCAGGCCAACCACTGTTGCCACTGAGAAGATGAAGGCAGAGACCCAGACGCTCAAAGACCTCGGATGGACCGAGAGCGGACGCATGGGACGCATGCTGCTCGCCACCTACGTGCCCGACAACGGACTGGCTGACGGATGGAATATCAGCAGCCAGTATTACATCTGGAAATACTACGGCACCGACGTGGCTGACATCACTGGTGGAGCCAGGGTGTTTAACGACGCCAACTTCATCATCTACCGCATGGCTGAAATCATGCTCATCAAGGCCCAGGCACTCACTATGAAAGGACAGTCGTCGTGGTTGGAGGCAGTAAGTCTCATCAACCGCATCCGCAACCGTGCAGGACTTGAGAACTTCCAGGGTATCGACACCTCCGCAGGTGACGCACAGACCCAGGTGGCTCAGCTTGACGAGCTGACCCTTCTTGAGGAGATAATGGACCAGAAGGAGATGGAGTTCATGGCGGAAGCCAAGAGATGGTATGACCTGCTGTGGTTCGGACGCATCGGCAACGGCAAGTACAAGACCCAGTTCATCAACAAGGTCGTTGAAGGCAACCAGACCACCAACCAGAAGTGGCTGCTGTCGGTATTGCAGGACGAGAACTCATGGTATCTGCCCGTGCCTCAGGCTGACATGGAGCACAACAAGCTCTTGGAGCAGAATCCCTATTATTCATCTCAGAAATAATTGACAATTCCTAATTTAAGAGAAAACAGTTATGATTAAGTCAAGAATACTTCTATTTATCAGCGTTATCTGCCTGTTGGCATCATGTGACAAGGACGTGATAAACTGGAACAGCGACCCGTTCAAGGGTGATTCATATATCAGTGACCTGAAGTCACCCATATCCACATTCCTCTCCGAACAGGAGGACTTTGCGGAATATGTCAAGACATTGAGATACGCCGACATGTACAACGCCCTGAACCAGTCGTCAAGTGGCACGAGCTTCACGGCGTTCGTACCCAACAACGAGGCCATGCGCGAGTTCTACAAGCGCAGGGGTGTTGACAGTCTCTACCAGCTGACCAAAGACTATGCACGCCAGTATGTGCTCTATCACACAGTGAAGGACTCCATCCTTCCCGATGCCTTCATCCAGAAGAAGACTGTGACCAACCTCAAGGGCAACACCATCAACATCCGCATCGACTCGCTGAATCCCGGACAGGTGCTGCTCAACGAAGAGGGCAGGGTGGTGGAGATGGGACTCTCAGCCTACAACGGCAAGGTGTATGTATTATCCAAGGCGATGACTCCCCTTGTGGAGACAGTGTATGACCGCATTGTTGAAGCCGGTTCGAGCAAGATTATGCTTGAAGCCCTCGACGCCACAGGCTGGGCAAAGAAACTGAACACAATGGTTGACACCACGTATAACGAGACAAACGACCGTGTCATCACCTATTATTATTATACTATGCTCAACGTCACCGACGCAACGTTCGCCAAGGCAGGCATCAACTCACTTGCCGACCTGGAGGCCAAGTTGGCGTCGGTAAGCCAGGAGTCACTCAGCAAGGACTCCCTGCTCAGACAGTATGTGGGCTATCATATCCTGCAGAACCAATACACGACGGAGCAGCTCGGTGCCATGAACGGTTCGAACGCCACCCGTATATGGAGCTCGTCGGCACAAAACCAGGTGTTCACCGTCACCTACGACAGTCTCACAACCAACGAGGCAGACCGATATGTCATCAACGTCTCGTCGGATGCCGTGAGATTCGTGCCTGAGAAGTCAAACGTGCTCTCCACCAACGGATATGTGCATGAGCTGGACGGATGGATGCCCGTGTGGGAGCCTGAGCAGACAGAGGTGCTTTGGGACCTTGCCGACTATACGGAGATCAAGAACATCGTTGACCCTCTTTATTATCAGCCGGAGGAGCCTACATCCACAGAACAGCGCACACGCGTTGCAACTGCCACCTGCTTCGAATATGTTGTCGGCGAGTCGGGCAGCAACAACCGCAGCTACAGCGACATCGACTATGTCACCTGCCGCAACAACATGAAGGATGCCAACAACTACGACCGCGTGGTGTTCAACCTCGGATATATGGGACAGGTGGCTATGCAGACCCCGACCATCGTCAAGGGAAAGTACCGCGTGGAGCTTAGCCTTATCTATCTGACAGGCCATAACTTCATGCGCCAGCAGAGCGACGGCAACGGCGGACTGCTCAAGATGACCTTCGACGACAAGGAGGAGTATAACCTGTTCACCGCACCTTACACCAAGGTGACAAAGGCACTCCCCGGTGTATATACCACCACACTCTATGAAGAAATCGAGTTCCCGGAGACAGCTTCACATCGCATGAGCTTCATTATACTGGACCCCGCAGCCAGCACCAACAGCAATTTCAGCCTACAGTTTGACTGCATCCGATTTATCCCTATTGAGAATTGATTATGACCATAAAGAAATATTGAGTTATGATTACGATAAGAAATATAAATAAGATGGCAACGGGAAAGAAAGGGCTGCTGCTCTCTCTGACCCTTGGCATGGCATTGGCCCTGACATCCTGCTCAGAACTGAAGGATGACAGCCATTATGGCTCTTCTCATACCAATATCACCAACGAAGAGTTGAAGATTGTGAGCGAGAGCTCCGAGGAATACCTTCGCAGCCGTAGCGACCTCTCGTCGATGACGTCGCTGCTGGCACAGGAGGGTATCTTTGACGAGATTAATTCAAAGAAGCAGTTGAGCACCCTGCTTGTGGTGACCAACGACAATTTTGTCATGCCCGACGACAAGGTGAGCTTCGTCACCCGTTCGCATGTGAGCGACGTGTCCATCTCTCCTGCCAACCTCACCGACGGCACCCGCCTGATGATGTGGCACGGCAAGTATGTGAATGTCTCCATCGACGCCCTTGGAATGGAGGGTAATATCATCGACCATGTGAACTTCAACAACGGAGCAGTCAAGGAGGTTATCAAGACCTCGTCGGGTTACATCTATGTAATCTCGGAGATGATAAAGACTCCCACCTCCCTGTATGACTATATCAACGAGTTGGGAGACGACTATTCGGTGTTCAAGCAGATGGTGCTTGAGGCGGGCACCCGCGAGTTCGACCGTGAGAACAGCAAGGCTATCGGTATCAACGAACAGGGAAACACCGTTTATGACTCAGTGTTCATCTATCGCAACACTTTCTTCGAGGGAGTAGGTTTCGACATGAACTCAGAGTCGCTCACTGCCACCATGCTCATCTTCTCGAATGATGTCATCGAGGATGCGCTGAAGGATGCCCGCAGCAGGCTTGACAGATGGCAGATGGAGCGCAGCGACAGTATCATGCGCAAGTGGGTTCTGAAGACCTCCTTCTTCGACAAGGAGTATTCGGCAGCCGAACTGGGTGCAACCGCCACAGAGGATCTCACCAGTATATTCAGTACACAGTGGAGACCGAGCGCACATGACGTTGACGTGGCCAACCCGATAAAACTGTCTAACGGCGTGGTATATAAGGTGAACAAGCTGCACATGCCCAACAATGTGCTTATGTACAGACTGAAGGATGAGTTCTACTATTACGAGAACTGCACCGCCGAGGAGAAGGAAAAGTATTTCAAGGGCATCAACCTCACCTTCAAGTCGTGCGACACGGAGGTTTCCGCATGGACACCATGGCAGGGAGTATGGCCCTTGCACCAGAACAGGGTGCTGAGATATGACAAGCCCTCGACAGTGGATGACACCGAGGGATTCCAGTTGGACTTCACCCCAATCAAGCTCAACGCCGACGGAAGCGTTACACCTTGGCTCATACCGCCAGGCTCCTACCGTCTCGCCATGGGTTCTGTGCAGTCGCAGAACCTCGACGTGGTGGTAACAGTCCTGATAGATGGAGTGAAGGTGGGCGAATCGCCCGTCATCACCTGGGGTTCAAGTACAGCCTATCACTATGACCGTGGCACCACATTGCCCGACCGTCATCCCGAGGGCTATGACGCTGCATACGTGCGTGAGATGAGCGGCAACAGCAAGGCCGACAACTACGACACCGACGGCGGTCTGATGATGGAAGAGCTGACCATCCCCGATGTCAAGGGTGACGGCAGCGCAGTGAGTGTTGTCTTCCGAATCACTTGCAACAACTGGGCGGGAAAGACCAACGTGAAGCTCAATCACTGGTGTCTTCGTCCGACAAAGAACAACTATTAATTTGTGTTGACTAATAATGGTAAGCATTATGAACAATAAGATAAACATTAAATGGCTCGTGTGCATTGGGTTGTTAGGCTTTCACACGGCAATGGGTTTCGCACAGCAACGTTCTCTCAAGGGACGTGTTGTCACTTCATCCGGACAACCAGTGGCAGAGGCAGTGATAAGCTGTCCGGGATGTGAGTCAGTGCGCACAGACAAGGACGGTTCTTTCACCCTCAACGGCATTGGCAACGATGCCACAGTCACCGTATGGCGCGACGGTTATTACCAGCGTCAGATGCTCGTTGACGGCAAGCAGGTGAAACCCCTTGAAATCCTCATGATTGAGGAGTCAAGAACGAGATACAACGAAACGGTTGTCACCCCTTTTGCGACAACAGAGGGAATGACGGCACGCGGTAGTCTCCAGAACCTCAACCGCAAGGACTTCGCCCAAGGCTCATTGTCTTTCGACCGTGCCATGCAGGGCGAGTTCACGGGACTCCAGGTTACGGGCAAGAGCGGCATGACAGGCGAGGGCAGCATGATGCAGTTGCGCGGAGTGCGCTCCTTGGTGGCAGACAACTCCCCGCTCATCGTCATCAACGGCGTTCCCTATATGCCTGACGGCAACCTCAGCCAGATTATCGGAGGCTACTCAAGGTCGTATTTCCAGGCACTCAACAATCTCGACATACGCAATGTCACCGTGCTCAAGGGAGCTGAGGCTGCTGCATACGGTTCGATGGGCTCAGCCGGAGTCATCATGATTGAGACCGACCAGGCAAGCACCACCAACATGAACACGCGCATATCTTTCTCAGCCATTGCCGGCACCAACTGGCAGGGCAACAAGATACCGCTGATGGGTGTCTCTGACTATAAGAACTATATCAGCGACATGGGCTTGACCTACTATCCCAACATGGAGGCTTTCTTCAACGACTTCAATTTCCTGAGAGACCCTAACGCCAATATGGGCTATCTCTATCAGTATAATACTGACTATCAGGATGAGATCTACCGCAACTCCGTCTCGATGGACTATCTCTTCCGCGTGGAGGGTGGTGACAACATTGCCAAGTACAACATATCCTTGGGATACATGAAGGATGACGGTACGATGGTCAACACGTCGAGCGACCGCTATCAGGCTCAGATCAACGCCTCGGTATTGGTGAGCAAGCAGTTTGAAATCCGTGCCAATATCAACACGGCATACCTCAAGGGACAGTATCAGGAGCAGGGCATCCTCATGGAGACCAACCCTATGCTCGCCGCCTACCGCCGCTCACCGCTTCTCAGCCCCTATCAGAGCGACATCTACGGCAACCTTATCTCGAAGTACGCCAGCTACCGCTATGGCGCAATAGACAATTCAGACTTCTGGGTGTCCAACCCCTTGTCGTTGGTAAACAACATGATGGGCAAGAACCGCCAGTATGACATGAACACCAAGATACAGTTCATCTACAAGCCGCTGAAGAACCTCACGGTGAACGGTGTCTTTGGAATGTACTACAACTACAACCAGGAGGAGGCGTTTATCCCCGGTATCAACAACGAGGACATCGTGCCGCAGTTTGACCAGTACGGACAGTCGGACAACATCATCCGCGTGGGCACCAACCACACGTTCAACATGTACTATAACCTGAATGCCGACTACAAGTTGGAGCTTGGACCCAAGCACAAGTTGGGACTCAACGCCGGATGGCAGGTGCTTACCACCGACTACGAGTATGACGCGGGATTCGGACGCAACTCCAACAATGACTTCTACCAGACACTCGGCGACGCACAGGCATTGGGCAAGTACTTCTCGGGATATAACAACAAGTGGAACTGGGCCAATGTGTATGCACATGCCGACTACACGTGGAACAGCCTTGTGAAAGTGGGAGTGACAGCATCGGTGGATGGTGCTTCGAGCATAGGCAAGGACGCCTCCCGCTGGTCGGTATATCCCGGTGCCAGTGTGATGTTGATGGCAAAGAACCTGAAGGGACTCAATAACATCTCATGGCTGGACAAGCTGAACGTGTATGCCGACTACAGCATCACGGGTAACAGCCGCTACTCTTCAAAATTCGGACATTATTACTACACGTCACGTCCCTACCAGACAATCTCCGGACTTGTCCGCGCGAATGTGCCGAGTACGGAGCTGAAGGCAGAGCGCGACCACACCCTCAACGTAGGCTTGGAGACAGCCTTCCTCAGGGAGCGTCTCACCTTGGGAGTGGGATATTATGACACCAAGGCAAAGGACGTGATTATCTCAGGCCGCCGTCCGGCAGTGTTCGGCAACAGTGCATATTATAATAATGAGGCAGAACTGGAGTCAAAGGGAATCGAGCTTTCGTTCACAGCCTCCCCGATCTTCGGACGTGACTTCCGCTGGTTCATCGGCGGCAACATCACCACCCTGAGCAACAAGGTCAACTCCCTCGGCAATGTGACAGAGATACTCAACACTCTCGACGACGACGCCCAGATAGTTACCCGCGAGGGCTATGACCCATACAGCTTCTACGGACTTCGCTCACTCGGCGTGTTCTCAACTACAGCAGAGGCAGAGGCAGCCAACCTGTCTGCCAATGGACAGCGTTTCGAGGCTGGAGACGTGCATTATTTCGACAAGAACGAGGACGGCATCATCGACAGTCAGGACCGTGAGATTATCGGCTCTGCCACACCCGACTTCTTCGGTTCGTTCTTCACCCGTTTTGAATACAAGGGATTCGCCCTCGACATGACCTTCGCATATAGCGTCGGCAACGATGCCTATAATGCCGTCCGCCGCATCACGGAGTCAGGTTCTGACTTCTCCAACCAGGCATCATCGCTCAACCGCCGCTGGCTTATGGAGGGACAGCAGACCGACATACCCCGTGTGAGCTGGGGCGACCGTGTGGGCAACAATGTCTTTAGCGACAGGTGGATTGAGGATGCTTCATACCTGAAGCTCCGCGACATCACCCTGAGCTACAGTTGGCAGAAGCCCCTGTTCAACTTCCTCCAGGGAGGAACAGTGTTCGTAACTGGCCAGAACCTCCTGTGCTTCACCGGCTATCTCGGTCTTGACCCCGAGTTCTCCTATTCCTACAGTCCGCTGATGCAGGGCGTGGATTACGCCAAGGTGGCAGCCCCCAAGGCAGTAAAGGTGGGAGTGAGTCTCAAGTTCTAAACAGAATCTTAAATAAACAATTCACGATATGAATACAAAGAATTATATCTTATACGTATTAAGCGTAGTGTGCGTCATGTTCGTCTTCACGTCATGCTCCGACTTCTTCGACCCGAAGACCGATGATGAGTTTGACGCATCCGCCGGCTATACCAGCAACACTGAGATGTACACAGGTTTCCTTGGCATCATGACCAAGGTGCAGGCCATCGGCGACAAGGAGATACTGCTCACCGAGACCCGCGGCGAACTGATTGAGCCTTCAGACGAGTCGCTCAGCGAGCTTATCAGCCTCTATCAGTATGACCCCAACCTTCAGGAAAACTCTTACGCCAATCCCGATGGCTATTACGAGGTGATCATTGCCTGCAACGACTATCTCAATGCCATGACCAACTACCGCTCAAATCCCAATGTCAACGAGGAGGCATGGAATGCGCTCGTGGCATCGGCGGTGAGAGTGAAGGTGTGGACATACAAGACCTTGGCTGAGATCTACGGACAGGCTATATGGTTCGACCATCCCGTTACCTCGGTAACAGACATCAACACCGACGAGAGATTCCAGCTGCTGCAACTGCCGCAGTTGATTGACAAGTGTCTCAACTATCTTGTACAGGGATATGGCGGGGCACCGTCGAATATCAACATCAACTGGTATGAGTGGCTCGACCCCACACATAGCGAGAGCATCACCAACAGTCAGTACCGCAAGTGGAACTACATGGTGCCTGCCTATGCGGGACTCTTCGCCGAGCTGAACCTGTGGAAGGGTGCAGTGGCTGACTCCCAGGGGCAGGATGCCACATCTTATTATCAGGTTGCCGCCGACACCCTGCTCATCGCCTTGGGCGGTGCAATCAATGTCACGAGCAATCCCGGCAGTAATGTTGAGTGGCTTCCCTCCGCCGCCACACCGGGTCACTATTCCCCGATATGGAACAATACGATTCCCTATCGTTTTGAGGCAGTGAGTGCCATCATCTACGACTATACCAAAAACCAGACCAACACCTTGCTGAAGCATTTCTCCAACGAGTTCCCCAACAAGTATCTGTTGCGTCCGTCGGAGGCAGGTGTCGCACGATTCCTCGACAGCAAGTTCAATCCCGGTGCCACCACAAACGACACGCGTTATAAGTGCTGCTTCGGCAAGAACGCGGGTCAGGTATATCTGTCAAAGTACCGTCCCGTGGGAAGCACGGCAAGGGCAAACGCCTATCAGGACGACTGCCATATCTATTTCTATCGCGCCACCCAATACCACATGATGCTTGCCGAGGCACTCAACCACCTGAAGCGCTTCAAGGCTATGAATGCGGTGTTTAACTCAGGAGTGAAGAACGGAACTACGGATGACTGCTTCCAGGCAGGACAGCCGGAGTGGTTAGGATTTGAGAGTACCATCGACCCGACAAAGTGCGACTGGACACAGAATGCCAACTTCGGAACCCGCACCTATCCGTCGATGGGTCTGAGATGCTGCTTCGGTCTGACTGCGCGCTCCGTAAAGACAGATGTCTTCGAACTTGGTGAGCAAGGGACATTCCGCTACAACGACCTTGCGATGCTCGACGAGGCAATGTTGGAGTTTGCCGGCGAGGGCAAGGTTTATCCGATGATGAACCGTATGGCAGTGCGCTATAACGACCCGTCGATAGTGGCAGACAGGGTATGCGGCAAGTATGCCGACGCAGGTCTCGCCTCCACGGTGCGCTCGCGTATTATGGATGGAGCCTATTGGGTGCCGTTCAAGTTGAAATGAGATTTATTTATTATACATTATTAATCAATTAAAACAATTTGTTTATGAAAAGACTTTTAACTTTAGCGGCGTTGCTAATGCTCGTATTGGGCATCAACGCGCAGGAAAAGAAGACTTGGGACTTTACCCAAGGGTTGAGTGAAGAGACCGTCGCCAACCTAAATGCTGATGGTACAAACTGGGCGCCTAATGGAACTGACAACTGGAAAAACAACAACAACAGCTTTAACAAAAGCAATCTGATGGCTAATAGTGTAGTTATTCCAGAAACCGCCGGACTGATTTTCGATATCGGTTCTAACAAGTCTAACTCTATCCACCTTGCACAGAACAAGATTCGCCTTACCCGCAAGAACACAGTCATCACCTTCCCGCAGCTCACCAACGGACAGACAATCACCATTGTTGGTCGTTCGGCTAACGGTACTGCCACAAACCGTGGTATTGCCCCCGTGCAGAGCTACTTGAAGTTCCAGGCTGACGAGAGTTCTCCACAATACAATGGAGCCTGCATCTTCTTGGGTAATACAGTTGAGGGTTCTGAGGGTACATACACCTTCGTATGGAAGGTGGAGACCGATTCAGCCGAACCCGTGGATGTGCAGTTTAAGTTAACTCCTGACGGAGGTATCGACTTCACCTTGTTTATGATTGACAAGGGCGATGCACCCTCTGTAGAGGAGGCACAGCCAGTGGCATACATCTATGACGGTAGCCTCGACGAGGACTATGCTTATGTATATCTTGAGGGTAGTTCAGACAAGTTTATCCTTACACCTGTAGATGCATCCAATACCGAGGAAACAGCCGAAACACTGCGCAGCAATTACACAGCAGTAGTGGTAAGCCCGACCATCGGTGCCGACCATCCTTATCTGTCAACAATCAAGCAGACAATCGCTTACGTTCCGGTTCTCAACTTCAATACAGCCATATATGAGGCTTTGGGATACGGCAAGGCAGTTGCCTCCACTTCCAACATTCTCAGCGTAATGCAGGAGAACGAGACACTCTTTGAGGGTATTGACACTACCGAAGGCATTGAACTGCTCAGTGAGGGTGTCATCACCGGTGTTGAACTTGGTGACTACTTCGCTGCCGATGACATCATCGCTAATGCCGGTGATGTAGTGGCTATGCATATCCACAATGCAAAGCGCAACGCTTATATGTTGCTTCCTCTCTCGATAGCTGACATGGCAGTGGCAAATCAGGATAATATTGCCCTGCTCATTCCGAACGCACTTTCCACTCTTATCGCAACCAAGAGAGATGTGACAGCCGTTGGTAAGCCAGTCATCGCAACTGTTCAGGAAGATGGCGCTACAACTGTTAGCCTGTCAGCCACCAACAGCAAGAAGATCTACTACACTCTTGACGGTAGCGACCCGACAGTGGAGAGCACTCTCTACACCGAGCCGTTCGTTCTGACAGAGCCTACCACAGTGAAGGCATTTGCCATTGGCGACGGATATACCGACAGTGAGATTGCCTCTAAGGATGTTACAATCTTGACACAGGCATCAGCTCCTTCTGTCAGCATTTCACAGGAGGAAGGCAAGTCTGTTGTTTCCTTCAGCAGTGCTGAGGGTGTAGATATCTACTATAACTATATTGGCAGCACCGTACTCACCGAGTCGGCTAAATATACTGAGCCTATCGAGTTGACACAGCCCACCACTATCTATGCATTCGCTGTAGGTGGTGACTACCTGATGTCAGACCTTAGCAAGGAGGTTGTAACTATTGAAGGTATCAATAAGTACACCTTGCGTTGGGACGTAGTTTCTCATTTCGACGCCAATGCAGACGAGTGGAGTGGCAAGGGTCAGCAGCAAGACGCTGAAGGCAATATCATCAATGCCAACTATTTCTTCACATGGGGAAAGAACGCCGGAGCTTACTGGGATGAGTCATCTGCTACAGACGGAACAGACGAAGACGGCAACCCAATCACTATCTATACAGAGACTCTCGCTCCTGAGACATACGAGTCAGGCGACTGGCGCCTCAAGTCTATCGGTCAGGTTATGACATGGGAAAAGCTTGACCTCAAGAACAATATCGGTGACACCAACTACCGCAACCCGGATTCTGCCGAAGATGCCATAGGTGTTAACGACCAGGAGGGTATTACAAATAATGCAGTTACCTTCGGCAAGCAGCCTACAGGTGGTCCGTTCAATGCAAGCCTTGAGTCAACAGTTGCCTTCCAGGCTCCGTTTGATATTGTAATCTATGCAGGTAACGGTAATGCAGGTGAGATACCTACAATGCAGGTTGAGACCTCTGCTGACGGTGAGACATGGACCAAGCTCGGTGATGTTAACTACTCGCTCATCAAGCGCAACTACAAGAAGACCCACCTCAGCTATGAGGGTACAGACAAGGTGTATGTACGTATTCACCATACAGACGCCAAGTCAAGCGGTCAGGTTTATGACCTCTACATCATGAACAACGGTGAGTATTCACAGAACAGCGATGTTACCACTGCAATCAACGATGTACAGTCTTCAGAGGCAGTACGCAGTGAGGTTTACTCTATCAATGGTGTACGTGCAAATGCAGCCGTACGCGGTATCTCCATCGTTCGCACAACATACGCCGACGGCAAGGTTGTGACACGTAAGGTGGTTAAGTAATTTAGAATAAACTGTATCATATTAGGGAGGGGATGTTCCATTAAAGGACCCCCTCCTTTTATTTATTAATCATACAAGCATGAGAAAACTAATACTGTCAGTATTCGCATTGTCACTCTCTGCCGCCGCATCGGCACAGCAGTTGGCATTCCCCGGGGCAGAGGGTTTCGGACGTTTTGCCACTGGAGGACGAAGTGGAAAGGTGTATCATGTCACCAATCTCAACGACACCGGCAGCGGTTCGTTCAGGGATGCCGTGAGCAGCCCCAACCGCATTGTCGTCTTCGATGTGGCGGGAGTCATCCGTCTGAAGTCGCGAGTGGTTGTCAGCAAGAACATATATATAGCGGGTCAGACGGCCCCCGGCGAGGGCATCACCCTCTATGGCAACGGGCTCTCCTTCTCAGGTGCGAGCAACACCATCTGCCGCTATCTGCGCGTGAGAATGGGAATTGTGGGTGACTCAGGTGCCGACGCAGTGGGCATTGCCAATGGCGAGAACATCATCTTCGACCATTGCAGTATGGCATGGGGTAGGGACGAGACCTTCTCGATAAACGGCGCATCCGCCAAGAACATCACCATACAAAACTCCATCATCTCGCAGGGACTCCTCGGACACTCGGCGGGAGGATTGATACAGACCGACGGCGGTGTGACTATCTACCGCACGCTCTATATGAACAACGACACCCGTAACCCCAAGTTCAAGGGACGTCACCAGTATGTAAACAATATCGTGTATAACTGGAAGACGGCGGCATATATCATGGGTGGCGACTCCGAGGGCACATCCTACGCCAATGCCACGGGCAATGTGTTCATAACAGGACCTACGGGCAAGGCTAACGCATTCAGCGGAGCCAATGAAAGGTATAACATATATGCCAAAGACAATGTCATCGACGACAACCACGACGGAGTATTGGCATTGCGTGACATACAGGAAAGCGAGTTCGGCGGAGGCCCTACCTTCCAGGATGAGCCTTACGACTATCCCGTGTTGCCGACAGTAGATGCCCGTAGTCTTACGGATGACCTGCTGCCAAATGTGGGAGCGTCGTTGCCCTATCGCGACAACCTCGACTGGATGCTCATCAGCGATTTGCGCACATGGGGACTCAGGGGCGAGATTATCAGTGATGAGCGCACTCTCGACATCGGCGCACCCGACACATGGAACCTCTGGACAGGCACTAAAGCCACTGACACCGACGGCGACGGTATGCCCGACTGGTGGGAGGAAGCCAACGGCACTAACGTGAACGAGGACGACGCCATGACACTTCAGTCAGACGGATATGCCAACATCGAGCATTACATCAACAGCATCACGTCAGAACAGTCGCAGCACTACATCAAGGCTCCCGTGGCACTCAAGGCAGCCGAGAGGGAGTCGGAGGCACTGACCTTGGAATGGCGCGACATGACTGACCTGGAGACAGGTTATGTAATCGAGCAACTCGATGAGGAAGGAGAGTACGGCGAGATAGCACGCACCAAGGCAAATGTCACCTCAAAGACAATCACAGGCCTTACTCCCGCAACAAGCTACACCTTCCGCGTGAGAGCCTTTAATGGCGAGGAGTATTCAGTGTATTCAAACGTGCTCACCGTTTCCACCCGTGCCCTGGCACCCGACATCACCTCTCCTGACGATTACCAGGCTGACGTGATTTGGCAGGGTGTAGAGTCTGCCGAATGGAACTTCACGGATGGTAACTGGGAAGACGAGAATGGTGTCTCTTCTGCATACAGCGACGGCATGAAGGTGCTGATAAGCGGAAATAGCGACGCCAATATAACCATTCCTTCGCCCGTCAAGCCTTCAGCCCTGATGGTTAACACATCGGCAGATGTCAAGCTGACGGGAGAAATAGGCGGTACGGCACAAGTAAGCAAGGCCGGCAGCGGCACTCTCGTGCTCGACGGCAACAACACCTACACCGGAAGCACCGTGGTATGGGACGGAATCTTGGAGATTGCGTCGATAGGAAATGCCGGTGCGGCAAGTTCTATAGGTGCGGCTCCTGCATGGCTTTGGAATGGCGGTACAGTGAGATATACCGGCAATACGGCAAAGACCGACCGTGAACTCACCATCCTCCGTCCATCCACTCTCGACATAGCCAACGAGGTTACTCTCACCTACAATGGCTCCATATCCGGCGACGGCGACCTGATAAAGACCGGCGCAGGCACACTCTCCGTCCCACTTGGACAGATGAACACCACAGGCGACCTTTATGTCAAGGGCGGTAAGGTGAGCATACAGGGCAAGGACGCCTTGGGAACCAATCCCCACATGCAAGGCACACTCCATCTTGAGGGAGGACGCTTTGAGGTGAAGGGCGGCGACAAGTCAGCCGAGGGTATTGTATCAATGCCGATAGTCGTTGAGGGAGACGAGACAAGCTACCTGCATATCGACCAGCGCAACTTTGTCAAAGGCGATGTGTCAGGCGACGGCAACTTGGTGATTGAAGTGGAATACCTGCGTGAGGTTTATCAGGGCAACTGGCGTAATTTCGTGGGCAATGTCACTGCCAAGCAGACGGGCACCGAAGGCAACCAGTTCTATCTTGACAACTCAAAGTATGGCGGTCTTCCCAACTGCCGTCTCGACCTTCAGGGCAAACTCGAGATGCGTTCTTACTCAAACTCCAAGACCTATAGCATCGGAGCACTCACTGGAAGTTCCACCACGACACTTGCCTGCTGTTTCCTAAAGACCGACGGAGGTTCGGTGACATGGCGCGTCGGCGGTCTTGGCACAGACGAGACATTCAAAGGCAAGATCACCAACGGCATTGAGCATTCAAGCCGCATCGGTCTCACCAACATCGTGAAAGACGGTGAGGGCTACTGGCGACTGACTGGAGCGCAGAAGTATCGCGGTACCACACGTATCGTGGCAGGAACTCTTATCCAGAACGGTACCCACAGTCAGGACAAGGACTATACCGGCACCTATTACACTCCAGGCCAATACACAGTGTCAGACGGTGCAACTCTTGCCGGCAAGGGAAGTACCATGGCACCTGTTGTTGCGGTGAATGGAGGTACGATAGCTCCCGGCGACCTTGGCATAGGCACCCTGACCATCAAGAACAACGTGACATTGCAGGCTGGTGCAGTATTGGAGATAGAGGTTGACCGTGCAGCCAAGACCAACGACAAGCTTTCGGTAAGCAACACCTTCAAAACTGCCGGTATTCTGAGCCTGAAACTTGTCGGTGGCGAATATGCAGACGGCGACGGGTTCACCATCCTCTCTGCCAAGACATATTCAGGAGAGTTTGGTGCAATAGAACCTGCTGTGCCTGCCGAGGGTCTGGAATGGGACACTTCAACACTGTACACCGACGGCAAGCTGCGTGTGCGTGCCGCTACAGGCACAGGCATAGGCGACATAAACGCCGCCGGCAAGAATGGTGTATATTATGACCTCAACGGTCGTCCCGTCACCACTCCGCAGTCCTCCGGCATTTACATCCGCAAGCAAGGAAACCGTTCGGAGAAAGTAACTGTAAAGTAACGATATAGTATTTCCCCTTAAACGCAAAGTCCTCTAAATCGCATGTCCTTTATGAGATTTAGAGGACTTGTTTTATAAACAATTGCGCTTTTCTTGTGATTTATTTGGTTTATATGAGGAAAATTTGTAATTTTGCACGAAAATCATATAAACCGTGTAAATTATGTTTAGAAGAAAGGTTATTGGAATTGTTGCATCGCTGCTGACGGTATTCGCTCCGGCAGACGCAAAGGTGTTATTTGTTGCGCCGCAGGGGAATGACGCGGCATCGGGCAGTATCGACGATCCGTTGGCTACCTTGCCGGCGGCTTATCGCATGACAGAGGGAGGTGACACCATTTATTTCCGTGGTGGTACCTATAAAATCACTGACGACCAGGTGATGAAATATGAGGGAATGTATGCCTACGTGTTTGCACTCGAAAAGGCGGGAACCGCCAGTCGGCGCACTTGCTACATGGGCTATCCCGGCGAGCGGCCCGTGTTTGATTTCTCAGCTCTTATGCTCGACGGGAAACACCGTTTCGGCGCATTTTATCTCGGGGCGGACTACCTTCACCTGCGCAACTTCGACATTGTGGGTGTGCCGGTGCGCATCAAGGGACATACCCAGTCGGAGTGTGTCAGTGCGCGCAAGGGTTCGTATTGCATAGTTGAGGACATTGCCATGCACGATGGTATGGCGATAGGCTATTACCAGAAGCGCGGCTCGTATAACCTCGTTGTGGATTGCGACGCATACAACAACTACGACGATTATTCCGAAGGTCCCTACGGCGGCAATGTGGATGGATTCGGTTGCCACGTGTTTGACACCTTTGAGGTGGGCAATGTGTTCAGAAGATGCAGGGCATGGCGCAATTCCGACGATGGATTCGACCTTATCTCTTGTGCCGCCCCCGTAGAGATTGACAATTGCATGGCTTTCTATAACGGTTATCGCCCTACTGCCAACCCCGAGGACACAGAGACATTCGTCAGTGCGGGAGACGGAAACGGATTCAAGGCAGGAGGATGGGGAATGAACAAAAGGAAGACAAAGTGTCCCGATGTGTGCCCCTCGCATTACATCCACCATTCCATGGCTTACCAGAACAAGGCGCACGGCTTCTACTCCAACCACCATCTTGCGGGCAGCAAGTGGGAGAATAACACTTCGTGGAAAAACCGCTCTAACTATAATATGGTGAACAGGAAAAACACCTACGAGGCCATCGACGTGGCTGGCTACGGACATATATTAATAAATAATGTGTCGTGGACATTCACCGACACCAAGAACGGCGGACATCTCATCAACTATGACGCCGCCAAGGGCAAGCTCTCCAACAACTCCTTTGCCCCGGAGGACACGTCGATAGAAGTGACCGAAGAAATGTTTGTGAGTACTGAGCCATCTCAGCTTTTCATCAAGCATCTGCCCGACGGACGTTTGCCGCAGACAGACTTCCTGCGCGGCAAGAAGGGCGGCATACTCGAAGAGCGCAAGATGGGATGGGCGTGGTAGGAGAACGTGATATATGAAACTGACTCCATATTCTAATAGAAAAACAGACAACAGTGCCCTGGTCAATGGTGGTATGGGCAAAAACATATTGCGTGAATCTGCATCAGACTTCTACATGCAGATGGAGGCGGCGTGCGCTGAAGGCAAGTCAACCGCTGGCAGGTATGACATCCTGCGGTATGTATTCCGCCGTGCGGTGGAACAGGCCATTGCCGATTGCCAGATTGCCTTTGTGGGATTCTTCTCAAAGGTGGATTATTGTGTCAAGGAATACAAGATACCTTACACAATAGCCAACCTTATTCAGCAGGCGCGCAAGGACATATTCCCCAAGCTGAACAGCTCACAAGAGTTGC
>JALFIX010000061.1 GCA_022775105.1 Prevotella sp.
CGACAGTCGCGCCAAGTATTTCGACCGTTGTCAGGACGACGAGGTTGAAGTATGCGAGATGTCGAAGGCCAACGTTGAGCAGATTGAGAAGATTATCAAGATAGCAGACGAAGACCCGAAAGGCTGGCGCAACACCACCATCGAGGAGCGTCACAAGATTATGTACGATGCAGCCAACCGACTTGGCGAGATGCGTGGCGACCTTATCGGTTGCATGTGCGCCATCACCGGTAAGACTGTTGTCGAGGGCGACGTTGAGGTGAGCGAGGGTATCGACTACGCACGTTTCTATACTCCTTCGATGAAGAAGTTCTATGCCCTCAAGGACGTTGACATCAAGGCCAAGGGCACCATCTTGGTTATCTCGCCATGGAACTTCCCGTGCGCCATTCCTTGCGGCGGTGTAGTTGCAGCATTGGCATCAGGTAACACATGTATTCTGAAGCCCGCCACCGTGGCTGCTCCCGTAGCATGGCTCTTCGCCAAGGCATTCTGGGATGCCGGTGTGCCAAAGGAGGCTCTGCAGGTGGTTATCACCGAGCGCGACGCTCTGAAGAAGCTCACCTCTGCTCCCGAGATCAAGCACATCATCCTGACTGGTGGTACAGAGACCGCCCAGGCTATCACACGTGCCAACCCCACCACTCCGCTCTCTGCCGAGACTGGTGGTAAGAACGTGATGATTGTGACTGCCTCAGCCGACCGCGACCATGCCATCATGAATGCCTGCGCCTCAGCCTTCGGTAATGCCGGACAGAAGTGCTCCGCATGTTCACTGTTGCTCGTAGAGCGTTCGGTATATGAAAGCGAGGAATTCCGCATTAAGCTGAAGGACTGCGCTACATCAATGAAGGTGGGCAGCGTATGGAACGCCGGCAACATCGTAGGTCCGATGATTACCAACGATAACGAGAAGTTGCTCAAGGCTCTCAACACCCTTGAACCGGGTGAGGAGTGGCTCGTTGCTCCTAAGTTCATCGACAAGAAGAAATACATCCTTGCACCGACAGTGAAGCTCGGCGTGAGACCTCAGAACTACTCGTTCCGCACTGAGCTGTTCGGTCCGATGCTCTCAGTATGTCCGTTCGACACATTGCAGGAGGCCATCGACCTCGTCAACGGTCTTGACTACGGACTGACATCAGGTATCCAGAGTCTCGACGAGGCAGAGCGCGACCAGTGGAAGAACTCCATCCAGGCCGGTAACCTTTATATTAATAGAGGTATCACCGGAGCCATCGTCAACCGTCAGCCGTTCGGCGGCATGAAACTGTCGGCATTCGGAGGCGGCATCAAGGCAGGTGGTCCCAACTACTGCGCACAGTTCACCATCATCACCGACAAGCCAGGCTCAAAGACTGACTATCGCCTGAGCTATGCCGAGGCATGGGAGAAGGAGTTCCGCCACGCAAGAGACTGGAACAAGTGCGCCGGCGAGCAGAACGTGTTCCGTTATCTGCCTGTAAAGGGCGGTATGGCACTGCGTCTGCAGAAGGGCGACACCGACGAGAAGGCTAAGATGGTGGCATTGGCAGCCAAGATATGCGGCACACCGCTCACCATCAGTTTCGACCCGTCAGACGACCGCACCTCTGCCCTCGCCTCAACGGGAGCCACACTGAAGAAGGAGAACCTCGACGCATTCCTCGCCTCGATGCCCGACTATGAGCGCATCCGCACCTGCTCGCCCGACATCCCGCGTGCGATGTACGAGCGTGCGGCAGCCACCAACAAGTTCATAGCCACCGACGTTCCTGTGAAGGACGGTCGCGTAGAGCTTGTACACTACATCAAGGAGCAGAGCATCTCGTTCGAGTACCACCGCTACGGCAGTGGCCAGCACGAGGCTCCCGCCATTGAATAACAACTCTCGACAGGGGAGCTTGGGGAGTGGTACTTCCTCCTCAGGCTTCCCCTTTTTACATTAAAATCAAAGAAACAATAAATAGATTCAAATGAGAAGACAAATGTTAATTTTCGTGGCCACGATGCTGGTCACTGTCTCCACCCTTGCCCAGACTCTCAACGTCAGGGGAACGGTGATAGACGAAAACAAGGAGGCGGTAATAGGTGCGTCCGTTTTAGTCAAGGGAAGCAACATAGGCACAAAGACGGACATCTACGGACAGTTCTTGCTTGACGGTGTGAGGAAAGGATCAGAATTAGTGATTTCATACGTGGGTATGAAAACCCAGACCGTGCAGGCAAAGGCATCCATGAGTATTGTATTGGAAAACGACGCACAGATGCTCGACGAGGTAATGGTCGTGGCATTTGGAGAACAAAAGAAATCATCATTCACTGGTTCTGCCGGTGTTGTTGACAGCAAGAAACTCGAACAACGCCAGGTGACCAACGTTATGGAAGTACTCCAGGGTAACGTGGCTGGATTACAGGCATATTCTCATTCGGGAGCGCCCGATGCCGCACCGGAGTTCCGTATTCGCGGTATCAGCTCAATCAATGCGGGCAAGGCTCCGCTCATTGTGCTCGACGGAGCGCCCTACGACGGTGACTGGAACAGTATCAACCCGTCGGACGTGGCATCGGTGACGGTGCTCAAGGATGCCGCATCGAACGCCCTCTACGGTGCCCGCGGCGCTAACGGTGTCATCATCGTGACTACAAAGAAGGGAGACAAGAGCCGCACATCCATCTCACTCGACGTGAAGGTGGGAACAAGCTCGCGCGCCTCAAATAGATACGAGACCATCGACAACCCCGCACAATATATTGAAACAAACTACAAGGCTCTATATAACAACTACATCAATCAGGGACAGTCTGTGGCATCAGCCCACAGCAATGCCAACAAGACGCTCACGGCATCGTCGCAGAACGGCGGTTTGGGTTATGTGCCATACGTTGTGCCCGCAGGCCAGTATCTCGTAGGCGACAATGGCAAACTCAATCCTAATGCCACACTCGGCAACCGCGTGTATAACGACGGACAGGTATATACCATCATGCCCGACGACTGGATTGACGAAGCCTATCGCAACGCCACCCGCCAGGAGTATAACCTCAGCATCAACGGCGGCGGCACCAACGGCACTTTCTTCGCATCGCTTGGCTATCTCAATGCCGACGGTATCGCCGTGGGCAGCGACTACGAGCGTTACACGGCTCGCATGAAAGCCACCTACCAGGCCACAAGCTGGCTCAACGTGGGAGGCAACGTCAGTTTCTCACGCTCCACCACCAACAACGGTGCCGACGTGAGCGACACAGAGGACTCAGGAGCAAACAACATCTACAGCCAGATTATCATGATGGGGCCCATCTATCCCGTCTATCTGCGCGACGGAGAGGGCAATATCCTGCGTAATGAAAACGGAATAGTTGGCGACTTCGGCGACGGTCAGCTCTTAGGCTCCGACTACGTGCGCCCCTACCTCACCCAGGTGAACGGTATCACCGAGGCGTCGATGAATACCAACAAGTGGGTCATCACCAACTTCGCGCTCAACGGATTTGCCGACTTCGACATCTGGGACGGTCTGAAAGCCACCATCAACGCAAGTATCTATTCTTATCACGAGGACTACACTTCCACCCAGCAGCCTTTCTATGGTTTCGGTCACATGTCTTATCCCAATGGCTACGTGTATAAGTACAACGACGACATGTTCACCCAGAACTACCAGCAACTGCTGAAATACAACAAGAAATTCGGCAAGCACAACGTGTCGATTCTTGCCGGACACGAGAGCTACAAGAGCAATACCGGCTACCTCTATGCCGACCGCAAGAATATGTTCTCATATTGGGGCAACCAGGAACTCAATGGTGCCACCACCTATCTGAGCAACGGCGGATACAAGGTTGACTACAACACGGAGGGCTGGATATTCCGCGGTCTGTATGACTTCGACGGCAAGTACTTCGGACAGCTCTCCTATCGCCGCGACGCGTCATCGCGCTTCCATCCCGACCACCGCTGGGGTAACTTCTACTCTTTCGGAGGTGCATGGATAATCACTAAGGAAAACTTCATGAAAGACGTGAAATGGCTCAACGAACTCAAGCTGAAGGCTTCGTTCGGACAGAACGGTAACGACAATATCGGTGACTTCCTCTACACCGACCTCTATGATATCAACAAGGGAGACGGCAACGACATCACCCTCACACTCTCGTCAATCGGCAATGAGAACATCACATGGGAAACCATCACCAACATCAACGTGGGCGTGGAGTTCCAAATGTTCAAGAGCCGCCTGCGCGGTAGCGTCGAGTATTTCTACCGCAAGACCACCGACATGCTCTCATGGGTGAAGGTGCCATTGGAACTCGGATATGCCGGATCATATTATAATGTGGGCGACATGAGCAACAAGGGAGTGGAAATCGAACTCAGCGGCGAGCCTATAGTCACCAAGAACTTCCGCTGGACCATCGGTGCCAACCTCACCGCATACAAGAATGAGGTATTGAAGCTAAATGACAGCAACAAGTTCAACACTCTCGACGGACATCCCGGCTACACCTCAAGCAGTTACTTCTACGGCGAGGGACTGCCCATGTACACATGGCGACTGCGCAAGTATGCGGGAGTGAACGAGAACGGAGAGTCGATGTGGTATAAGCACGCCGATGACGGCAGTCTCACAACAACCACCGACCCGACAAGCATCACCCTCGACGAGGACTTCTTCGACTGCGGCACTGCCCTGCCCGACTTCTACGGCGGATTCAACACCGGCATATCCGCCTACGGCATCGACCTCAACATCGGATTCGCCTACAGTGTTGGCGGCAAGGTGATGGACTGGACATATATGCAGCTGATGCAGAATCCCCAGTCGGGACTCACGGGTATGGCAATACCGCTGTATCAGCACTGACCTCTACTACTCCATACAG
>JALFIX010000062.1 GCA_022775105.1 Prevotella sp.
GCCGCCCAATCTGAGCAACACCTGATTAGGATATTGAACATTGGCAATCTCTTCAGCCACGAATTCGCGGCTCTTCCACTCCCTGCCTGTAGTCTGGCTCGTGCCCGACTCAATAGGCATAATTTCCAACACCTTGTAAAAAACCTTGTTTTCTTCCATAACTTTTAAACTTTAATTTTTTAATCTTTTAATTCTTTAATCTCTCGAAGAGAATAATACTTTAATTTTTTTTTCTCTCGAAGAGAATGAAACTCATCATTACGAAAATTCTGAATTTCCATACGTTTAATTTAATACTAAGTCTCATAGTTTTTTAATTTCTAATTTCTAACTTCATTTGTCCCAACATGTCAAAGACCGCCGAGCCGAGAGCAGAGCAACAAGCTTGCTTGATTGCTATGCCGAGGCGAGAAAGTTCTTCAGCGCCAGCTAAAGACCGCCGAGCCGAGAGCAGAGCAACAAGCTCGCTTGATTGCTATGCCCCTCTCTCGATTTCGATTGCAAAGTTATGAAGAATAATACGGGGAGGCAATTTAGTACACACCGAGTACACACCAAATCGCCGAAAGTACACACTGAAACGCCAAAAGTACACACCAAAACGCCAAAAGTACACACCTGCCCCCCAAAAAGTACACACCTGAACCCTAAAAAGTACACACCTATATACCTACAAAAAAAAGAGGAAGCCCGCCGCCGAACTTCCTCTTTGCTTATTATCATCTGTCTAAAATTTCCTCAAATTCCTTAGCCAACTGCCTGTGTCGTCTCTGGTCTTCATAATGATCGCTCCATTTGGCGATGTCCTCGCCATGGTCTCTCAACACCCCACTGAGATAGCGGTTTCTGATATTCACTTTGAATATGCGGTTAATCATCGTGCAGAAAGTAGTCATCGTCGGACTGATAAGCCGTCTTTCGAGCAGCACGGCATACACGGCAATCCAATCGTTGTCGGCAGTCATTTTCTGCTGAATCAAGGATATGGCCTGCAACACCTTGCCGGGATTCGGGTCATTGATACCACATACGTTTATCTCATCCTCCGTGAATGTCCTTGCGTTGTCGTATTCCACCTTCTTTTTCTCCTCCCCCATAAAATCCCTGATGGGCAGCGGCGTGTTGGCTTCGGCAAGATAACTTTCCTCTGTTCTCACATTGCTGCACAGCTCCTTGAATCCATCAATGCGGTTGAGAATCTGCGATATGCTGCGGCACAGCGGCAGATGCGGATTGTGCTTCCAGTCGGCATCAGCCTCAGCCAGCATGAACATCACCGTGGCGAGCACGAGCATTGTGGTGTGTTGCGCCATTTCCTCCGTACGCGCCACGTTGTCGAAGGCGGAGTATCTCTCGTTGAGTTCCTCCACGATGGTGCTCACCTCAAGATGTCTGATATCCCTTGAGATAGCCTTCATCTCCTGTATCACCATCGTGGCCTCCTGCCACACCTCCACCGGAGTGAGGTCGCCCTTGCGCTGATGCCACAACGGCATGTAAATCATCGAGAACAGAGGGTCGTTGTATAGTTTTGTCTTGGTGCGTCTTAATTTCTCCTTGGGAATGCGTTTGTAGTTACTCTCAATCATTGTCGTAGTCTTTTTATAGGTTCTATAAGTAAAAGATGTGAAAAAACGTGGACACTCCCAAGTAAAGCGCAACACCTCAGAGTCCGACCAAGGCCTCTATCCTCCACGCAATACAAGTGAGGCCCACGTCGTAGATGTTTACTACGACATGAACTTCGCTTGCATTGAAACCGGAGGAACATGATAGCCTTATAGAAAATCTTGGTCGGATTTGAGGTGTTTGCTACATTGCTACACGTTTCATGTCTTTTATCATTTCATCGGGTCATTTCGACCTCGATGTTTATTTTGTCGGCAAAAGTACGAATTTTATTTCATTTCTGCAAGAAAATCGCTGAATAATTATATTGTAGGCTGAAAAATATCGAGATTGTCGAGCAATCTACTGACTACATTGTTGAGCGAAGCCTTGTCTTTTTGGTATTCGCGATATAGACTCTGGTCGTTGCGGTGATTACGTCTCATCACCTCGCCGATTATCTCATACAGCTTCGTTTTTGCGGCGTTGATGTCGGGATTCCCCATCACCATGGTCCGGTAGTCCTCGTTGTCGTGTACCGCCTTTGCTATGGATATCAGTTTCACTTTCTGTTCATCGGGCGTGGCAGTCCATCCCTTAAACGCCTCGTTGAACGCCTTCAGGATTTCGTCGAGCGGGTCTTTGCTCTCGTCCTCCGTTTTTGCCCCTGCCATTGCCGATGCTGACGGGTCGATGGTGGTGTCTTCAGCATCGAGTTCTATGCGCTCGTTGAGTGCAGTGCGTCGCAGTCCGTATGTGCTCAGGTCAACACTGTCTTCAAGGTCTTTCAGCGTGTCCTCAGCCTTGGGCACACGCAGACACGGAATCAGCAGTCGCAGATACCAGAAGAGCTTCTCCCATGACACATTCTCGAATGTCATGATGGCGGCAGTGCGAGAATAAACCCTCACAAACTGCTTGCACTTCATCTTGAAGTCAGCCTTGCCGTTCTCCTCCCATTCTATCTCGTTTTCGTAGCGATTTACAGCCCTGTCGATTATCGGCGACAGTTTGTCCTGATCTGCCCCTTGGAAATAGAGCGTTGCAAACTCCTCCACCTCTTCCTCCGTGAACACGTCCATCGAGAGCAATGTGGTGCGCAGAGTGTGCAGTATGTTCACGTCTGTTGCGGCACTCAGCTCGATACCGGTGAAGAATGGGTCGAACGCCTCCTTCATCGACTCCGTTGAGTTGTAGAAGTCGAGGATGAAGAGGTCTTCGCTCACCTTGCCAAGTTCGGGCGCAGAGCGGTTGAGTCGCGACAGGGCCTGCACTGCCAGCACTCCGTCGAGCGGTTTGTCGATGTACATCGCCGTGAGTTTGGGCTGGTCGAATCCCGTGAGATACTTGTTTGCCACTACGAGTATCCTGTTGACGTCGAGGTCGAACATCTGCGCCGTGTCCTTGTCGGGAAATCCGTTCATCTCCGCCTCCGTGTATTTCTGTCCATCCACAGTTTTCTCGCCCGAGAAGGCAATGAGAATCCTGTAAGGAAGATTGAGTTCCGACGCCAATTTGTTGAGAGCGATAAAATATCTTATTGCACATTCAATGTCCCTTGTCACCACCATAGCCTTTGCCTTGCTTTTGAGCTTGTGGCTGCGGAACACCTTGGCGTCGAAGTGTTCGAGCATCACTGCCGCCTTGGCTTCGATGGTGCGAGGGTCGCGCTCCACCGCACGGCGAAGGAACTTCTGCGCCTTCTCATTATTATATTGGGGATTTTCGCGTATGCTCTTCACCAGTTCGTAGTAGCCCTTGTATGTGGTATAGTTGGCGAGCACGTTGAGGATAAATCCCTCCTCTATGGCCTGCTTCATCGAGTAGAGGTGGAAGGGATGGAAATGTCCCTCATCGTCTTCGATGCCGAATCGCTCCAGTGTTTCTTTCTTCGGCGTGGCAGTGAAGGCGAAATACGAGCAGTTGTCGCTCATCTTGCGGTCTTTCATCAGTTTGGCAATCATCTCGTCGGAGTCGCCTCCTCCGGTGTCGGGGTCGTGCTGCATTGACGCGTTCATCTTGTCGGCGGCAATACCGCTTTGCGACGAATGTGCCTCGTCGATGATGATGGCAAAGTTCTTGTGTCCCACATTTGATATGGAGTCGCAGATAAAGGGGAATTTCTGTATCGTGGTGATAATGATTCTCTTGCCCTGTTCGATGGCTTCCTTCAGTTCCTTCGACGAGTCGGCATGAGCGATGGTGTTCATACTGTGTCCGAAGGCACGTATGTTGTCGGTTATCTGTTTGTCGAGCAATCTTCTGTCTGTCACAATTATAGCCGAGTCAAAGAGTTGCATGTCGAGAGCCTTGGCGCGTCGTGCTTCCATCGAGCGTGGGCATACCTTTATTATTTTGTATGCGAGCCATGTGAGCGAGTTCGACTTGCCCGAGCCTGCCGAGTGCATTATCAGGTATCGCTTGCCCACTCCGTATGTCTCCACGTCGTCGATGAGCCTTGTCACCACGTCGAGCTGGTGATAGCGAGGGAAGATGAGCCGCTTTGCGTTTTTCATGATGTGCGCCACTTTCTTGCCCGTCTTTGTCTCGCCGTAGTCCATCAGTGTGTAGTTGGAGATGATGTCGGCTATAGTGTCGCGCCTTAGCACATGTTCCCACAGATATGCAGTCTTGTGTCCATTTGGATTCACGGGGTTGCCCTTGCCCTGTCCGTTGGGCAGTCCTTTGTTGAATGGCATGAAGAATGTCTTCGGTCCATCTACCTTTGTTGTGAAGAAGGCCTCGTCCTTATCCACGGCGAAGTGGGCGAGGCATCGTCCGAAGTTGAATAAGGTGTCCTTCGGACTGCGGTCTTCCTTATATTGCTTTTGTCCGTCGTATGCTGCCGTTTGGAATGTCCATGGGTTCTTCAGTTCGAGGGTAAACAGAGGCAATCCGTTGACGAATATCACCATATCGATTTCGTTGCCTGGCTTGATTAGCGAGTAAGTCTGTTGTCTTGTCACCGAAAACTGGTTGGCGGCATATTTCTCTTTTGTTGCCTCGGCGTCTGCTGCTGATGGACGTGGGAAGAAGAGTCGCAGTTTGATGTTCTGCACACAGATGTCGTTTTTCAGCACGTGTATCAGTCCGAATGTGCGCAAGTCCATATCTATTTGTTTCTCAACCTCCTTCTCCATCTGCGTGCCCACGTATTTATCTAGTTCCTCCTGTTGTGTGGCATGCAGGAAACTCCACAATCTTCGTCTGTCGATTGCCGTTTTGGGGTCCATGTCCTTAGGCAGTCCCCAATAAAACTGTCCTTCTGCAGGCTGTTGCGATTCAACGTCAGCCCCGTCGCCTCTCTCTTCTATTGTAGAGCCCACGAGAGCCTTTTCAATCAGCCATTCAAATGCCTGTTCCTTAATATTTGTCGTTGTCATATCACTTTCACCTTTCCTGTCACTACGTCGTTTATTATTATTTGTTTGCGCTCCTGGAGGAGGGAAATCATTTTGTTGCATTGAGAGATTGAAGAATCAATCGGGTTAATCATTTTTTCAATATGTTCAACGATTTCTTCTTGATCATTTTTTGTAGGCACAATAATCTTTTGATTTCTAATTGTATCTTGGCTTATATTCGGTTGTCCACCTCCACGTGATTTTATTATTAAATCTTTCCTTGCAATCATATACATATAAAAAGCATATTTGATGGAAATTTTTTTAGTTTGAGGCAAAACACAGCAAGCTTGATTGACGGTTGTGCAAACATTTAGAATTCCAAGTTTTCCTATAGTAGCACCATACATAGCAATAATTAATGAATTCTTATTATATATTTTTAGATTAATTTCTTTTAACGCCTTATCTGTTATTTTTTTTGTAGTATCATTGATGTAACCATCATTCAGATCTCCTGTTTGTAAAAAATTTACCCCTTCATTGGTATAATAATATTCATTGGAGCTTTTTGGCGTCGTTCCACTTCCAATTCCAGAAAAAACATAACTACACTTTATTACCTCCCAATTCTCAGGTATTTCCCCAATCCATTCCACGCCGCTGTCTTTCATTTTTGCATTAGGGTCGAGACCTTTGGTCACGGCATTCTGAATGATGATTTGCTTGCGCTCGAGGGGACAGGGGACAGGTCAGTGTCCTGCTAACATATTGTTTTTAAAACATTTGATATTATATTCTTGCCTATTCCTGTCAGCCGTTGCAACGTACTGCTCCTGCGCACTGCGTAGGCACTGAAGGAAGGTGTAGTGGTCT
>JALFIX010000074.1 GCA_022775105.1 Prevotella sp.
AAGAAAGAAGGGAATGGCGGAATACCTGCACGACACGTGCTTAATGAGCAGACTGTCATATTCGACGGCCTGGCAGTATCGATGCTTCATGTCCTCGATGCACACAAACAATTGCCTGAAGAGTTATCTGACTCGGTCGGGCTCCTGTTCGGTAAAGACCATGTCTGGGACTGGCACAAAGTGATTGCTACACTTGGCATCATGGCTGCTGCATTACGTACCAACAGCAAGCCCAGTTTTATGGCAGAAGTGACATCGGAGTATTCCAAGGGTGAGGTAATCCTCATGGACTGCATCTTTGAGCATTACAGCTCAGGTATGGAATCCACCTATTACGATAACCCTCCATGCCCCTCAATTAGGGGACATAAGCAGCCACCGACCCAGACCCCTTCGGTCTCTTCTCCTGCTGAAAACAATGACCATTGAATCATCCTTTCTAATAACCATCTCGCCAAAGCGTTTCAGACGCTCCGTAGGCACTTCGCTGAATGGAGTTAAGCAACGATAGGCAGCGTGCTTGCACGTGCCACTTTTTTTCAGTCTCGGGAAGCCTAATACCCCGACCTCCTAACGTTGTCGGGAGGGCTGACCAGATAAACAGCAAGCTGGGTCAGAAATGCTCGTCTCTGAGACGTTGTTTAGCCGACTGAAAAAAGGCTTTGAAGATGGTATCATAATAACATTTGAATATGAGTAAAGCAGGAAAACAAGTCATGGACATCAAGACCTCCAAGGGACTTGCACAGTCAAGCAACGAGGAGCTGAGGGCATGGACGGACAAGGGATGGGAGCAGGCTATGCGTGAGGGAAACTACGACAGAAGCCGCGAACATCTCAACTTCGAGATCCAGAGGGGTGGCATCGTGACCCCAATAGACAAGAGCCGTCCGTTGACAAGACGTATGGCAGAAAATCTTGCCTCACGTGGCATCAAAGACCCCAACGAGGGACTGGATGAACCACGCTACCGAACAGTGGTCAACTTCATCTTCGGTGGCTCTACAGAACGTATGCGTGAGTTAGCCTTTGGCAACCAAGAGGTGGATTTCGAGAGTAAGAAGGGCAATGAGCACATCCGCAGAATGCCAGAGATAGAGGAATGGGCAAAGGACATCTATCGTTTCGTGGCTGACAAATATGGTGAAGAAAACATCATATCGTTCATTGTCCACTGTGACGAGAAAAACCCTCATGTGCATTGTGCGCTTCTTCCTATTGACGAGGAAAAGAAGTTCGCATTCAAGAAAATCTTCCATGGTCAGAACCGTGTTGATTTCAAGAACTACATGCTTGCCCTGCATGATGAGCTGGCCAAGGTGAACGAGAAATGGGGGCTTACAAGAGGGGTGTCGATAACAGAGACTGGTGCCAGGCACCGCTCGACGGAAGAGTACCGGCGATGGCTCGCCAACGAATGTGTGACACTCGAAGCTCAGATGGATAACACCCGAAGGGCTCTGAAAGACCTCAATGTCGAACTGGCTATTGCCCAGAAAAAACAGAAGTCCTTCACCTCTATGATAGAGAATCTGAAGGCAGAGAAGGAAAGGCTGGAGGATGAGCTCCGACCGTTACGTGAACTGCAAGCCAACAGCGATAGCATCAGTGCGGGGATTGCCCGTAAGATTCAGCACCTGGAGCAGCAGAAGGCTTTGGTTGAGACGAAACTGGCAGACAAAGAGAAGAAACTCGATGAGACTAACCAGTTGCTTGACACTCTCCGCAAGGATAAGGCGGAGATAGAGCAGCAGGCAAGTGAACTGGAAGAGAAAGCCAACAGGTCTGAACTTTCATGGGCTCACAATATGAGCTATCATCTGAATGGTGTCATCCTTGATACGATGGCACAGGAGTTCACTTCGCGTTTCCCCAAACTGCCAGATGATGTCAAACTCGACTTCGACGGTACATTGCTCATGCAGCTGGCAGAGGAAGGGAACCATGTCGTAAAGGTTGCGCTCAATCTGGTATGTGGCTTCATCGATGATGCTACAACCATCGCTCAGACTCATGGTGGCGGTGGAGGTGGTCCCAGTTCCGGCTGGGGACAACGTCCCGATGAAGATGACCGTGAGTGGGCACGCCGATGCCTGGCCATGGCTCGTAAGATGTGCAAGCCTTCTGTCAGCAGAAAAAAGAAAATGTGACATCAGCTCGTTTGTTTACACCTCGTATTAACAATTAAATCCATAACACAAAATGAGAAAGAAAATTCTTATCATGTCTATGTTCTGCCTTGCAGCAATGACGATAAAGGCAGAACCTGTCCACCAGTATGAGGACAGTATCATTCATCAGAAAACGTTCAGTCAGGAGCCTATGCTCTTGTCTGGCAATCCTACATATCTCAAGAATGTAAGCGAAGCAGCCAACTGGGGTAGAAATTGGTTCATTGAAGTAAAGGGCGGGGCTTCTGCTTTTCTTGGGTCGCCCATCGGTTGTGGGGATGTGTTCGACAGAGTGAAGCCTGCATTGCAGGTGGGACTCGGCAAGTGGTTCACACCCGCAATCGGTGGACGTATAGGATTCCAAGGACTGTCATTCAAGAATGCTGAGTTCAAAAGCATGAAATACCAGTTCATTCACGCTGACTTCATGTATAACCTGACATCCGGCATACGCTGTAACGAGAGTGGAATACCTCTTTGGGATGTGATACCATATCTTGGAGTTGGTATGATACACAACTCTGACTGGTCGGGCTCATGTACTTGCTCAGGAGGTTCAAGTGGCAGCCATCCGTTCGCCTTTTCATATGGTATCGAGGCACGATACCGCCTCAATGACCGTCTTCATCTCGTTGCCGGGATAAGCGGAATGACAACAGCCAAGAACTTTGATGACATCGGCACCTCAACAAAATTCGGGGACCACATGCTTACCGTCTCAGCTGGCTTGTCCTTTACCATCGGCAAGACAGGATGGAAGCGTGTCATTGACGCTGCTCCCTATATTGAGGAAAATGTATATCTGAGAGACTACATCGACCAGATGAAAATGGAGAATGCCCGTCTTCAAAAACGACTGGCTGGAGAAGACGATGTCAAAACCATCTATCCGAAAAACAGCTACAGCGGTCTCAACTCTCTCCGTGCCCGTCTCAACATGTCAGACTCTTCAAACTTACAGGACAGCAACATGGACTCTGAGGATTGGAAAGCGGACGGCAATGGCAAGAATGCGGGATTGACAGATGAAGATGGTCACACTAACCAGATAAGAATAGGTCTGGGAACACCTGTCTATTTCTTCTTTCAAATCAACTCGGACAAACTCGTTGACGATTCTCAAATGGTCAATCTCGATGAGATTGCGCGTATCGCAAAGGATGAGAATCTGAAAGTGTCAATATCAGGTGCAGCAGACAGTGCTACAGGTACTCAGTCAGGAAACCAGGAACTCGGCCAACGACGTGCCAACTATATTGCCAAGTCTCTCGTGGAACGTGGTATAAAAGACTCCCAAATACAGATTAAGAATTATGGTGGTATAGACAAGTACGACGCGAATGAAGCCAACCGATTCACTATCGTGGTTCTGTCCAAGTAGCCTATGCTTGAAGCAGGCGTAGCAATAGCGTGTTAATGAATACATGAATACATGTACACAAATATACATGTGTACATAGTCATAGACAATGCCTGTTCCATAGATATTGAACGCACTAAAAACTTTTTTCATAATAACTGGGTGCTTGCTCGTGACGAGTAGGCACCTTTGCTTTTATGGTGACAACATTACAGAAGATAACGGATAATTCTTCGCCATTTATGCTCAAAAAACTCGGAATAATCAAAATTTTCGCTTATTGCGTCATTTTTACGCCAAAATATTTGGTTGCGTCAAAATAACGCAGTATCTTTGCGCCAGTAATTGAAAAACCATGTAGTATGTACACATATAAATATCCTCATCCTGCTGTCACTACAGACAGTGTAATATTTGGCTATGATGGGTCAAGCATAAATATTC
>JALFIX010000128.1 GCA_022775105.1 Prevotella sp.
CTGCAAAGGTACTTACTTTTTTTCAATCATGTATCGTTTAGCGACAGTTTTTAGGTTAGCATCCGTACATTCTCCCCACAGGGTTTGTCGGGTGCGCCGCTTTTTTAAGTTATAGATGAGAAAAAATTCTGCTGTCAGACATATTTTGTCGGAGATTATTTGTAAATTTGCAGCGAATTTAAAGAAACAATAAAAACAATATCGGAATGGCAAAGATAAAAGTGCAAGATACGCAGGTAACGGTTATTTCTCATAACGAGAACGACTATATATCCCTAACGGACATCGCAAAATATAAAAGTGATGATCCGACGGCAACCGTGGCAAATTGGATGCGCAATAGAAATACCATAGAGTATTTGGGGATTTGGGAGTGCCTATACAATCCAAGTTTTAACCCCCTCGAATTTGAGGGGGTTAGAAAAGAGGCAGGTTTAAATGCCTTTACAATGTCTCCGCAGAAATGGGTCAATGCCACTAATGCTATTGGTATAATTGCCAAGGCTGGAAGATATGGTGGCACATACGCTCATAAGGATATTGCCTTCAAGTTTGCAATGCAGGATTTGTCATATTGGTGTGGTATTTTGCAGTATAAATGCTGTTGCTATAAGTAACGGAATTGAATACGTAATTAATAAAAATTTGTCTTAAATAACGATTAAAATGAATAACGATATTAAGATGCCAAATAGAACTATACAAGAGCAACTCTCTCAACTTGAAGATTTTGAGATAGAATTAACTCAACAAGAGCAGAGGGACTTAGATGAACTCGTTCAACTACTTGAAAATCAAAAGAAGCAACAAGATTTATCCAAGGAGATCTGGAGTACCATACAAAGGGCGACAATAGACTCTATTGAGCAGATTGTCGGTTTGAGTGATAGAGGTGATTGGCGTCCAGATCAGGGTGCAGTTGTTACAACGCCATTGAATTTTCGTAACGGTGTGGTCGTATCAGAGGCTGACAAGCAGCGTTTTCAAATGTGGCAGGATCGTTTGAATGGAAATGCTCCGTCTGCTTCGGAGTTTCGTGAGGATAGTAAGCGTTTTAAATATTCGTTTGAGAAAGCCAAGAAAGCTTTTAAAGATTCGAAACGCAACCCTGATGGCTCATATAATAATGATTATAATGACACCATAATGTATGACCAAAACGATCCCCGCACATACAAACAACCAGATTCAAGCGGAGATATGGTGCGTGACACTACTAAAACCATTAATGTTGACCATATTAATTCTGTGAAGAAAAATTATGAAGATGACAAAGTCGCATTATATGGAGGTGCCACACCTGAGCGATTTGACGAAACTATGCGTGAAGTTAGTAACAATGAGGCGAATTTTGCAATATCAGATGAGCATGCCAACAAAAGTATGAAGGACAGGGATGCATTGGAGGTTGCAGAAACCAGACCTGACCTGAATATGAATCCAGAAAAGGTTAAAGCAAAACAGGTGGAAGCTGATAATGCAAAAAACAAGATTCTGTTCAAGCATTCTATAAAGGAGAAGAGTGTGGATTTTGCAATGGGTATTGGTAAATCCACTTTAGCTGCTACTGGCAAAATGCTTGTAGGCAAAGCTATGAAGATTGCGGTAAGTGAAACTGTTGTTGAGTTTCAACAGAAGTCAGAAGAAAAACTTCTTGACCGTGTGAAAAGAGTAATAAAGAATATTATAGAAAGGGCAAAAGGTGAACTTGGTAATATTTGGCAGGAAATTAAAGATTTTGCGATAAATAATGCACTCTCTGAAATAGTTAATCTCATACTGAACTATTTCGTGAGTACAGTTAAAAATGTTTTTAAACTTATTCGGTGCTTGTTTGGATCCATTATTAGTGCATTTAAAATTATTTTCGATTCAAGTAAGCCATGGGAGGAAAGGCTATTCGAGGCATTGAAAATCATATCAGCAGGACTGGCAATGGCTACGGGGACAATGCTTAATGAGCTGATAACAAAAGCTATTGAAACTTATATACCGTTCCTTGCTGCTTTTGCGGGTGATATAGCTGCTGTTGTTTCAGGATTGATTAGTTCAATCTTGTCAGCACTCGTGCTGATGTCATTTGATCGATACAAGGCGAACATAAGAATTAATGATGAAGAGCGTCAAATTCAACTTATAGGTATGCATCTGACAAGTAATACGGTAGCCCTCACACATGTTTCTACTCTAAAAGCTAAAACTATAGTTGCACAAACGACGGACTTGATTCTGCAAGAGTTATCTGTGATGACTCAAGATTGCCGTGAAATAGATTATAATATGTCGAAGTTTAGTGCTTCTGTAAATAGGCTATACGCAATCAAAGAGGAAATAGAGAACGAACATGCAAATATAGTTGCTTCACAAAATGCTCTTAATTCATCAAGAGCAAAAGGCAATTTTATTATTGATAATAAGTTAAGCAATTTACCAAGAATAGACAATGAATAAACAAGCTGATTTTATAAATGATTTTAAAGACGTTAATTCTATGGTGCCCTCACAACCTATGCTTTCTCTAAAAAAAGTGTCTGAAGAGATACAGAATAGTATGGATATGGTTGAAGCCTATCGCAAGAAGGTAGATTCTTTATCTGTTCCATTAATTAACAACCAACCTTGGTGGAAATTTAATTTTGGTAAAGCGAGCGTTGATGATGTGAATGATGTAATGAAATCATTTTCTGATTATGTTCAAGAAACCTTCAAATTGTTAGCTGTCAGCCAACGAATGCAAAACGAAAACGATATGAACATATGTCGTTTGCTTGGTATGTTGGCTATGGCTGAAGCTGAATCATACGAGAAACTTAAACAGATTTCTGCCGATATTATCGAGTTATCAAATGAAGACGAAGAATCTGCAAATAAGTTGAAAGAGTTAGAGACCTCGTTTCTGCAATCATTAAATGATTCTGCTATAGACGGTTCCAAGAAGGAGGAACAGATGTCCCGTCTTATTGATTATATTACTCTCTTTGCCGAAAGCAAAAGCAAAAAAATAAGGTCTATATCTCTTAGTCTTTCTAAGATAAACTCTCGGTTGGAAAAATATTGCTCTACACAAGATAATTGGATTGAACAGTCCAGGGAACTTATTTTATTATGGCAAAAGGAAATCAATGAGCAATTAAGCCAAAAAGAAAACCAAATAGAGGAGACTATCTTAAATATCATGAAATCGCAGACTGTTCAATTAGATGAACATTTTGAGACTCTAAAATGTTCTTTGGTACAATCTTCGGAAGAACAGAGAGCGTCAATAGCTCTTGCGAGTGAGCATCAAGCCAAGAAGGTAGATTTGGCACTTCAAAAAATGGACAATGTTATTTTGGATTATAAATTGTTGGTAGATAATCAAACACAAATTATTGAAGAGCAAAGCAGGTTGATAAACCTTCAAAATGAAAATATTCAATCGTTAAAAGGAAAATTTTGGCTCTCCTCAACTATCTCTTTCATTGCAATAGCTTCTGCCGTAGGAACTATAATTTTCATAATGTAGATAATTAGTTACCCATGTCCAAACTCAAGAAATGCCTATACATCATCGACCTTCTCTCGCGCAGAGGGTCGATGACCCTCAAGGAGATAAACGAGCACTTTAAGTACTCCTCTATCTACGATGGGGAGATTATACCCCGCACGTTTGCGAGGTATAAGGATTTTATTGAAATGAACTTCCCTTGCAGGATAGAGTATAATGCAAGCACGAGGGAGTATTACCTGAAGCGTGATAGACTGTATGGCGAGGATGAGTCGCTATACAACTATCTGCTCTCCGCATACCATATCGAGAGCATGACGGAACTGGCCGTCAAACATCGCGACAAGGTGAAACTGCTGATGCCGCCTACGGGTGTGGAGAATGTGCAGGCGGTGCTCGAAGCCATCGACCAACACAAGGGGGTGCTGTGCGACTATTATTCGTTTAATATGAAGACCAAGAAAGCACACCGGCTTATACCTTATTTCCTGAAGACGTGGGAGCAGCGATGGTACTTGGTGGCAGAGCCGGACAACCATCATCACGGGATATCTGTATTTGCCTTGGAACGTATGGACAACCTGCGGCTGACGGAAGAGAAAGTGAAACCGTCGAATGAGATTACTGTTGATGAGTACTTCAACGGCAGCTTCGGGGTGAACCATAGCGATGATCAGGTGCCGGAAAGGTTGGTTGTCAAGGTGTATGGCACACAGGCTGAATATGTGCGTGCTCTGCCAATACACGAGTCGCAGCGTGAGATTGAGACGGCTGAGGATTATGCAGTATTTGAATATCATGTTGTGCCTTGTTATAATCTGTATCAGCAGTTGCTTTGGCATCGGGAGCGCTTGGAAGTGCTTGAACCATCCTATATCCGTGAAGAGATGGCGAAGATTGTGAAGTCGCTTGCTGGAATGTACAAGTAGAAATACGTGGAATTAAACAACAAAGATATGAGTAGCAAAAAGTTTAATCATGGTGACCAATTATTGGTTACTAAAGGTCAACTGACTGGGATAGTGGGCAGTTGTGTCGGATATAATATCAATAACACAATGAGAAGAAAACATTATATATTATTGGCTTTGGCTCTCTTTATTGCCATGACCGTTTGCCTTTATGGTGCCATATTCGGTGATTTCTCTTTATGAATGAAGATATGTTTGGGTTCTGCATCAGCAATATTATATGTCCTGATAAACCTCATACCATATTTCATGATGAGAAGGAAGAATGCAGCACTGTCGCTGCATTCTTATTTGAAAACATATATAAACCAGATAATAACTGAGGACTAATCTTTTGAAGACCTTGGCTGTATTCCGACGTTCACACTTGGCTGCGGCAGTCATTTCTTCATTCTCGACGTGTCAACGGCCTCGCGGTTCTTTGCCTTATAACCGCCGAAACGGTAGGTGAGGGAGATGCCTGCGGTGGTGTAGCAGGAGTATTTCGTGCGCATGTTCTGGCCTCCCCAGTGGTTTTCCGGGGTGATCATCATCGTGCGGAAGATGTCGTTGCAATAGAGGTTGACAATGGCATTGCCGCCGCAGAAGGCATAACGGAGGTTGATGTCGAGATTGCCCGAGGCGGGGAGGTCCATAGGGCCTTGATATGCCTTGGTGCGGGCAAAGCCGTTGAGGGTGAGCGAGAGGTCGTGACTGCGCACAAAACGGAAGGTGGCGTTGGCCGACACCATGGCGTAGGCTATGTTGCGGTCGAAGGGACAGTCGAAGTAGTCGTTGTCTTTCACTCGCATCCACTCGCCGAAGACTGTGGCGCGCGAGTCGAGCCACCAAGCAGGTTTCCATGGCGAACTAATCATGAGGCCTGCTTCCTGATGGAAGTTGAAGTTGTCGAACTTGTCAATCTCCACGAGTTGGTCGCGTGCCTGGAACATGGTCTGCGTGAAATAGTCCTTGGTGTGGCTGAACCATCCGCGGAAGATGTATTTGTTGTGCAGTACGTGCAGGAGCGAAAGGGAGAATTCCTTTGATGGCTTGAGTGCCGGATTGCCCACGATATGCTCGTAGTTTCCTCCATAATAAGAGGTGACATTCTGCATTGCCCAAAATTCGGGATATTTCTTGTCGGTGGTGAACGACAGTTGCCACATTCGTCCTGATTGTGGCATATAGGTGGCTGTCAGAGTGGGATAGATATCCCATTCGTCCCATAGGGTGGTCTTTGAATGTTCGGCGGCAAGCGAGAGTTCGGCGGACAGTTTGTCGCTCAGTTGTATGTTTCCGCCTCCATAAATGTTAAGAATATTTTCCGTGCGGCGTGAGAATAGTGGCGATGGGAGTTGTTCGACGGTGGTTTCACCTGTCGGCACATAGTTCTGTCGGCTATGGTCAATGATGTGGGTATATACCATTCCGTAGTTCACCATTGCCTTCTTCCCCAACTTGTGTTCCTCGCGCGCAAAGAACTTCGATCGGTTGATGCGCTGTTGCGAGGTGCTCACGAAGTCGAGATTGTTGCCCAAGAGCGTACTGGTTAGGTCTTGCTCTATATTATCTTCATAATAGGTGAAGTCGGCACCGAGGTTGAGACCGATGGGGAGTGTGTAGTCGAGGTGGGCATTATGCAGGATGTCCTTGATATGGTTTGTCATCGATGACATCTGCAAACCGGTCATTTCCGTGTGATGGTCCTGCTGCTTGTAGTTTCCCGAATAAGAGATGCTGAGCTGGTGGTTTGGGGCAAAGTCGAATTCGGCGGCAAGGCGATAGTCGTGTGTGGGACACTTGTCGCCCCATATAGCCATACGAGTGTCGATGTCGTGCTTTTCGCCGTTGCTGAGAGTGTGTACCCCCGTCTTGTCGGTAGTTTGGAATGCCTTGCCATGAGTGAACGAGTAATAACCGTCAACGGAGACGATGCCCTTGTGGAAAGCGAGTGACGCACGCTCGTTGAAGTGTGCCTCGTCCTTCACCTCTGCCTTGGCGAATAGTTCTCCCTGGAGCGACGCATCCATTGAGGCATCCTTCTCCAACGTGATATTTATCAATGCGCCACGAACCTGATAGCGGGCTGGGGCAGAATACATCACCTCGGCATTCTGCACACGACTTGCAGGCATGGATTTGAGCAAGGTGACAACTTGTTCGCGCGACATGGATGTCAGTTTGCCGTTAATCATCAGTGCCACTGACATTCCGCCGAGATTGATGTCATCGCCTTGTGGAGTCACTCCGGGTAGATGTTTCAAGGCATCGAAGGCATTATCCACCGGCTTGTCCTTGACCAGTTGCTTAACGTCGAACACGAGTTTCGCTCCATCAACCTTCACCACTGGTTTATTGCCGGTTACCATCACTTCGGGCAATGTCTGAAACAAACTGTCGTTGAAGGCCGTGGCAGTGGAATCCGTCACTTCCTGTGCATTGGCGTTAAGCGACAGGAGAATAATAATAGATGTAATAATCGTTTTTCTCATAATAATATTTTTGATAGTTGTAAATTCGGCTGCAAAGGTACGGTAAAAAACTTATCGAGAGAAGAGATTTGTGTTATGTAGTCTTACCGCCGAAAAAGAAAAGTGTTATTTAGTCTTATCATTCCATTGTCATTAGAGGAAAAAGTGTTATCTTTGCCGCATGAAATTGCCATTGAAGACTATAACAATATTGGTATGCACTGCCCTCATCGCGATTTTCGCCTACCAGTCATACTGGCTCTACAACCTCTACGTCACCCAAAAGCAGGAGATGGAGACGGCTGTAAGGGAGTCTATGCGCATCAGCGACTACAACGAGTTAGTGATGAGAATAGCCAAATTGTCAAAAGACAAGAAGGCTAAGCATGGCGAAGTGTCGTTTCAGACGGGATATGCCCTCGACAAGGACAACAGACTCGTAAATCAGGGTACACGGACAAAAGTGACACGCAACGACACGGATGCCATCGTAATCCAACAAGCAGGATGGCGCGACAGTCTTACAGTAAAGCGAAGGAGACAAGGAAAAAACCGCATGTTGTATGTGAACATCAACTCTCAACGCACAGACAATGCTCCCAAGTCGGCAGTAGTTGGCAATAAGGAGACTATGTTTGTGGGAATGGTAGATAAAAAACAGACGGTGGATGACCTTACAAAGATGATGCAACAGGGCATACATTCGGGTATAGATATAGTTAGCGAACCTGACATAAGAGTATTCGATAGTCTGTTGACTGTACGGCTGACCGAGAGGCACATCGACTCACGCCATCGCCTGCAACAACTGAGCATTATGCCGCAAGCATTGGCAGGAGTGAAAATCGACACGCTCGCCACTGTCACGACTACGGGTTATGTGCCATCTGCCGAGTCGCTTGTCTTCGACTATAAATACGACTCGTCCAACAATCGTCTTTATCGTTTGCACATAGAACCTTTCGGTAGAAGTGTGATTCGACAGATGACGGGAATCCTCGCCAGTTCGGCAGCCACTTTCCTCATCCTCACCTTCGTGTTCTGGTATCTCATCAGGACAATGCTTCGCCAACGCTCGCTTGAGGAGATGAAGGATGATTTTACTCATAACATCACCCACGAACTCAAGACTCCAGTATCAGTGGCTTATGCAGCCAATGATGCCCTGTTGCAGTTTGCCGATGATCTCGACAGGGAGACGCGCGAAAACTATCTGAAGATGTCGTTGGAGCAGTTGCGGAAACTTGGCGGAATGATTGAACAGATATTATCCACAAGCATGAAACGGCGAAAGACATTTACACTCAACAAGGAAGAAATAGACTTGCAGAATACACTTGCCAACATAGTGGAGGAACAACGGTTGAGGGCTAAGAAACCGCTTGACATTTCCCTTAATGTTGTTCATGATAATCTCACATTGTTTGCCGACCGCCAGCATTTTATGCAGATAATCAGCAATATATGCGACAATGCCATAAAGTACTCCCGGGAGAACGTTAGGATTGGCATAACATGTAAAAAAGATGCTGTTGGCAATGTCATTATCAAGATTAGCGACAATGGCATAGGAATTGCAAAGGCTCATCAGCAGCATATCTTCGACAAGTTCTACCGTGTGCCCAAAGGCAACCTGCACGACGTGAAGGGCT
>JALFIX010000240.1 GCA_022775105.1 Prevotella sp.
AAACAAAGCGGCTGCATTGCCGCCAAACACGCCATTGGAAAAATACAGGATGCTTCTGCCTGACAAATGGAAGGAAAACCGCTAAGTCGCCTCTTAGCGGTTTTTTTGATATACGCAATACGTCTTCGTGGAGACGCTTACATATATCCAAACAAATCCGCCGTTTTTTTATATCAACTAATCTTTCCTTGCGCTTACCCTTACTATGCATACGCTCAACTCGTAGAGCAGCCACATGGGGAGGGAGACCATCAGGAGGGTAAAGATGTCGGAGGTGGGGGTGATTACTGCCGCCACCACGAGGATGACCACTATGGCATGGCGGCGATAACGACTCATAAACGAGGCGGTTAGCAGTCCCATGCGCGCCATAAGCCATGCCACTACGGGCATCTCGAACACTATGCCCATCGATATGCTCATCAGCGTGAGCGTGCTCATATACGACTGGAGGGAAATCATATTCACCACATCCTCGCTCACCTGATACGTACCCAAGAAACGGAACGTGAGGGGGAAGATGAGGTAATAGCTTAGCAATACGCCAAGCATGGACATCACATAGCCGTTGAGGACGATGGGGACGGCAAACCTGCGCTCGTTGGCATAAAGAGCAGGCGAGACGAAACGGAAGAGTTGGTAGAGGGTGTAGGGCGACGCACAGAGCACTCCCGCACAAAGGGCAGTCTTCATGTGGATGACAAACTGCTCGGCAAGTCCCGTGTTAATCAACTGGATGACAGGATTGTCGGGAGCATCGCCTCCGAACAGTCCGCTCACCCGCGCAAGAAAGCGATAGGTGACGAAGTCGGGATTGCGCGGAGCGAGGACTACGGCAAAGAGTTCATCCTTGAACAGGAATGCCACAATGCCGCACACGACGGTGACGACGATAATACGGATGATTATCGTGCGCAACACGTCGAGATGATCCCAAAAGCTCATTCCCTCGTCCTTGCTCATTTCTTCTCTTCCTCAGGCTTTTCCTTGATGTCCTTTTCCATCTCGTTCATTCCTTCCTTGAACGAGCGCACGCCCTTGCCCAAGCCCTTCATGAGTTCGGGAATCTTCTTGCCGCCAAAGAACAGCAGCACCACCAATGCGATAAGCAGCACTTCCTGCATGCCAATTCCGCCAATAAACAATGTTGTCATATTTTTTATTATTATTAAATTTGGGAGTTAAAGGAGTTAAAGGGAGTTGAAAGGAGTTAAAGACAATAGTTTTGTCGCTTGGGGGAGATGGGGAGAGTTCTTAAGTACGAAGCATACGTCCTTAACTCCCTTAACTCCCTTTAACTCCTTTAACTCCTTAACTATGATTAATTGCTTGACGAAGCCGCTCCACGTATGCGTCGATGCGGTGAAGCTCCTTCGGGATATTTATTCGCTGTGGACAATGAGAGACGCACTTGCCGCAACCTATGCAATGACTCGCCTGCCGCAACTTGGGCACGCTCTTGTCGTAGCCCACAAGAAACTCGCGCCTTGCCTTGCGGTAGTTCTCGTCCTGCGCCCCGACGGGCATACGGTCTTCATTCAGGCACTTGTTATAATATAATAATGTGGCGGGAATGTCGATGCCGTATGGACAGGGCATGCAATACTTGCAGTCGTTGCAGGGGATATTGCCAAACTGTATCATGATGTTGGCAGCCTCCTCAAGGAAAGCGAGTTCGTCATTGCTTAGAGGCTTCAGCGGGGAGTATGTGCGGATGTTGTCCTGCAAGTGTTCCATGCGCGTCATACCGCTCAACACGGTGAGCACCCCTGGCATTGTGCCCGCAAAGCGGAATGCCCACGAGGCCACACTCTTCTCGGGTTCGCGCTGCAATAGATATGCCGCCACCTTTCCCGGCACCTTCGACAGTCGGCCTCCAAGCAAGGGTTCCATGATTACTGCGGGAATATTACGCTTGGCAAGTTCGGCATACAGATACTCGGCATCGGTATTGGCAGGATTGGTGCTCTTGGCATGTCGCCAGTCAAGATAGTTGAGCTGTATCTGCACGAAGTCCCACTTATACTCATCGTGCCTGGAGAGCAGATAGTCGAACACGCGGATATCACCGTGATACGAGAAACCAAGGTTGCGTATTCTGCCAGCCTTGCGCTCCTCCATCAGGAAGTCGAGTATGCCGTTGTTCTCATATCTCTCGGCATATTCAGCCATGGCATCCCTACCGCCTCCGATGGCATGGAGCAGCATATAGTCGATATAATCCACACGCAGCTCCTTCAGCGAATTGCGATACATCCCGATAGATGCCTCGCGGCTGCGGGTGTCGGGAGAGAAGTTTGACAGTTTTGTTGCCACGAAATATTTTTCACGCGGATGGCGACTGAGTGCAATGCCAGTTGCCCTCTCGGACAGTCCCTGGCAATACACGGGCGAAGTGTCGAAATAGTTCACACCGTGCTCAAGGGCATAATCCACCAGTCGGTTCACCTCCTCCTGGTCGATTTCCTCGTTCACCTCCTCGTTCTCACTTTTCGCCGGCATCTCCTTGGTGGGCAGTCTCATCATACCGAAGCCAAGTATTGACACCTTGTCCCCGGTAGTCGGGTTGACGCGATATGTCATTTTGTCCTTGGGCACCTCACCCTCGGGCGACTCCTTGGCATCCTTCTTGGTGCCAACGCAAGACGCAAGTCCGGCAGTGGCAACTCCAGCCACTCCCATAGTCTTGATAAAATCCCTACGTGATATATTCTTGCTCATTCCTAATTCCTAATTAATACACGCTATGCCTCTCATGTCCCTCTACGTATATCGCACTGAACGGACGGGCGGGACACAGGTTCTCGCATGCTCCGCAACCGATGCAACGCTCCGCGTCGATAACGGGTATCTTCGGCGACTCGTCGTCCTCGGCATCCATGTGCACCATCAGTATGGCCCCCGACGGACAATGGCGGGCACAGTTGCCGCAACTCACACCGTCGGTCACGGGCAGACAGTTTTTCTTTATCCACACGGCATGACCGATGCGGGTGGATGATTTCTCCGCTATGGTTATCGGATGAATGGCTCCCGCAGGACACACCTCGGAACAGCGTGTACACTCAGGGCGACAATAGCCATCCTCGTAAGACATCTCCGGCTGCATCAAGGTCTCCAGGTTGGTTGAAGGACGAAGCACACCGTTAGGACATTCCGACACACAGAGTTGGCAGGCAGTGCAGTGTTTGGCTAAATGCCATGCGCCCTTCGCTCCCGGTGGAACGATAGGAGTGGCACGGTTGGGCTTCTTCTTGTCCTCGATTGCAGCAAGGCCTCCATCCACCTTCTTCTCCTGCGCCTTTACAAGAGATGTGGCTGCAAGAGTGGCAGTGAGAGAGAGGAATTTGCGGCGAGTTTCATGATTAGCTTTATCATCATGAAAAGTATCTACTCCCCTCTCTTTTGGAGAGGGGCTGGGGGTGAGGCTTAATGCCCCGTGCTTGCAGTTCTTCAAGCAATCCATACAAGCCACACAACGGCTGTAGTCGATACGATGGTTCTTGGCGTCAATGCACGAAGCCTTGCACTTCTTTGCACAACGCTTGCAATTATTACACTTCGACGTATTGATTACCGGACGGAAAAGGGCGAAGCGCGAGAACAATCCCAACACCGTGCCCACAGGACAGATGGTGTTGCAATAAGTGCGGCCTCCTGTCCATGCCAGTATTGCCACAATGATGAATGTCACTCCAGCCACAATGGCAACAGGCGAAAGCG
>JALFIX010000003.1 GCA_022775105.1 Prevotella sp.
GAGCAGTTGTTCCAGACTTTCATTCGTCTGGTTCAGAAGAACTATATGGTTCATCGTGAGGTGTCGTTTTATGCCGACCAGATATGTATCACTGCCAAATATCTCGGAGTGGTAGTGGCGCAGGTGAGCGGTCGCCGTCCCCTCGACTGGATTCGTGACTATGTCATCCTCGACGCCAAGGCGATGCTGTTGAGTCGCGAATACAGTATCCAGCAAATCAGCCAACTGCTAAACTTCCCCAATCCCTCCTTCTTCAGCAAGTATTTCCGCGAGGCGGTGGGCTATTCGCCCAGCAAGTATCTCAATAAGGAAGGCGAGTGAAGTCGCATATAATATCTTACTTAGAGAGAACAGAAGAAGGTGACTAAAAACGGGACGGAGAAATCCACGCAGAAACCGTGGAAGATGGAGACAATGACGAAGTCCTGACCTGATGTACGGGTGATGATGGGCAGGGTGGTGTCCATGGTTGTTGCACCTCCCATACTTATCGGTGCTAATTTCCCGAAGAACTTAACAAGCAACGGGGCGCAGAGCAACGTCAATATCTCGCGCATGATATTGGCAATAAGGGCTATCGTTCCTAATTCAGCCCCCTTATATTCGGTGATGAAAATGCTCGAAAGGGAATAATAGCCGAACCCCGAACCAATGGCAAGACAGTCGAAGAGATGGCGATGGGGGAGCAGGGCAGAGGCTGCCGCCGTACCAGCCAACGAACCTACTATTGTCATCACGGGCAACATCATCAATCTGGGATTGACGCTCTTGAAACTCTTGAGCATCTTGGTGTCGCTGCCTATGCTTATACCTACGCAGAACATCAAGGCGCAGAGGATTAGGAATGAAGAGTGGCTTAAATGAAGAGTGAAGAATGAAAAATGAAGAATGTTTTGAGTGAAGAGTGAAGAATTCAGGCCTACGGCTATTCCTAAGGCGAAGAAGGCTACTATGATTAGGCTGCCTTTCATTTGCTTGCCTCCTTTCTTGATACATATTTCCATAGAAGCCATGAGAAGATGATGGTGCCTACGGCTCCGCCAATGGTTAGCAGCAGGGCCTCGATGCCAAGAGTCTGCATACCCATGACGATGCGGGGATTGCTGCCCACCTCGATGCCGAGGAGGAAGAGCAATAGCCAAATAAGGGCAGTGATGATGCGAGAGACAATGCGTGTGTTCTTGTTTCTCAGTAGATAGCCCATGGCAATGCCGCAGAGCATAATCATTACTACAATAAGCATAGTCAGACGTAAGTGGGGGTTATTTTACAACAGTGGCATTTTCGGTATATCCCATTAATAGTCCGGCAATAAATCCCGCAATTGCGATAAACAATACCAAAGACAGGAAATGTATCAAAATCACCTTGCGTATCGTGGTTCTCCACTTGAAACCGAAGATATACTTGTAATCCCATACAAACAGGGTGAAAAGCAACCACCAGGGTAGGGGATAGAAGGCATAGTCTTCCTTGCCGGTGCCAAAGATTGGCAGGTAAATAATGGATAATGCCATCATCTGACCGCTCATGAACACCTGGGTGAAGAAATGCTCGGCAAAAGTGGATTTCGGACGGGTAGGGGACTTGCGGAACACGCCCCATGCAAACAGCATGAAGAACGAGTGAAGGCATAGAAGTTCAATGGCCTTGTGCTGGTCCATCCATTCTACCGTATTCTTGACATAGTTCATCATCTCTTCTGCCGACACCTTCTTGCCGTTGAACATGATGAGTGTATTCTCCTTATTCTTGTCAAGGTTTTCCTTAAAACTCTCGTCGTTCATCCCGCTTGTGAGCTGTTCGGTGACGCTCTTTTGGCCAAGCCATGACGACTCCACTGCAAAGAACACGCATAGCACGAAAAGCATCTTTACGGGAGGAAAGAAAGGTATGCGCTTGCCGTCGAGGTAATCCCCGATCATCTGTCCCGGACGTATGATGAGATGCCATATAGTGCGAGGCAGAGAGCGGTTGCCCATACCCCACACCTCAAGAGTCGCCATCAATGCTTTCTTGACGGTGAATCGTTCGGTACTTGCGGGTTGTCCGCATGAAGGGCAGTAGTTGCCGATGTATTCAGTGTGGCAGTTGAGACAAACAGTATCACTACCAGAAGCCTCACCCCCAGCCCCTCTCCAAGAGAGAGGGGAGGTAGTTACATTCGAGCCTTGATTATTCGGGTTATTATGAAATAATTTCTTGACTTTAAGTTTTATATTTTGTATAAATTCCATATAATTATGTACCTGTAAAATCATTCTACAAAAGTAATTGTATAAGCCTCACCCCCGAAAGTAACTTTCTCCCCTCTCTCTTGTAGAGGGGTCGGGTGTGAGGCTTTTCTCCCCTCTCTCTTGTAGAGGGGCTGGGGGTGAGGCTTTTTTATGCCTTAAAATTCTCCAAGTCCTCTGCCTTCATTGCCTTGATATACGCATGATGTGCAGTACACTCGGCCTCGGCATGGCGAACATATACGTTTACGCTTTTCTTGAAGAGTTCGGGCGCGCGGGTGGCATCCTCAAGCAACAGCAGCGACATGATGATGTCGGCAGTCATCTCGTAGAGACGGCGGGCGAGGAAGTCCTGCAATGCCTGGTCGTTCTGCTCCTTCACGTAGTTGAGGGCATCCTCATAGAGGGCGATGAGTTTGCCGATACGCTCGCGCATCGGAGCGGCGCAATCGCAGATAGGACGCTCCATCATCTCCTTCATGATTGAGAGGTAGGTGCCGTTGGTGATGTAGCGAATGGCAGCCACTACCTGCAGCTGGGTTGTACCCTCGTAGATGGAGAAGATACGTGCGTCGCGATAGAGGCGCTGGCTCTTGTATTCCATGATGAAGCCTGAACCGCCGTGAATCTGTATGGCATCGTATGCGTTCTGGTTGGCATACTCGGAGTTCATACCCTTGGCCAACGGTGTGAAGGCATCGGCAAGGCGGGTGTATTTCTTCTGCTCGGCGCGCTCCTCGGGAGTGAGCTTGCGCTCGCGGGCGATGTCGTCGAGAGCCTTGTAGATATCCACATAGCGGGCTGTCTGATACAGTATTGAACGTCCGGCGTCGAGCTTTGCCTTCATGCGTGAGAGCATGTCATATACGGCGGGGAAGTCGATGATGGCAGTGTCAAACTGCTTGCGCTCCTTGGCGTATGCCAGTCCCTCGTTGTATGCAGCCTGGCTGACACCGACAGACTGTGCGGCGATACCGAGGCGGGCACCGTTCATGAGTGCCATCACATACTTGATAAGTCCCATACGTGTGCTACCGCAGAGTTCGCACTTGGCGTTCTTATACACAAGCTCGCAGGTGGGAGAGCCGTGGATACCGAGCTTGTGCTCGATGTGGCGAACGGTAACGCCGCCGTCGCGCTTGTCGTAGATGAACATCGAAAGACCACGTCCGTCGTGTGTGCCTTCCTCAGAGCGGGCGAGAACGAGGTGGATGTCAGAGTCACCGTTGGTGATGAATCGCTTCACACCGTTCAGTCTCCAGCACTTGTTCTCTTCGTCATAGCTTGCCTTGAGCATCACGCGCTGCAGGTCGGAACCGGCATCAGGCTCAGTCAAGTCCATAGACATGGTCTCACCTGCACATACACGTGGTATATACTTCTTGCGCTGCTCCTCGTCACCGAATTCATAGAGGGTCTCTATACAGTCCTGAAGGCTCCAGATGTTCTGGAAGCCCGCATCGGCAGCCGATACAATCTCCGAAGCCATTGAGTAGGGAGTGATAGGCATGTTAAGACCGCCGTAGCGGCGAGGCATTGACACGCCCCAAAGTCCAGCCTTGCGTGTGGCGTCAAGGTTTTCGAATGTCTTGGAAGCATAGATCATGCGTCCGTTCTCGAGGTGTGGACCTTCGAGGTCAACGTCCTCGGCATTAGGCTCGATGATGTTGGCGGCAATGTCGCCAGTAATCTCGAGCATCTGCTTGTAGTTCTCGATAGCGTCGTCGAAGTCAACGGGAGCGTCGGCATACTCGTCCTTGTCGGCGAAGTTGCGCTCCTTCAGTTCAACGATGCGTTTCATTTCCGGGTGATTCAAATAAAATTCAAACTCCGGATGGTCGGTATAATAGTTTGCCATAATTAAAGCCTCACCCCCGGCCCCTCTCCAAGAGAGAGGGGAGATAGTATGCTTTGTGCGCTTGGTTTCTCTACTGAGAGGGCTTTGTGCACTTGGTTTCTCTACTGAGAGGGGCTGGGGTGAGTTCTATTTTTATTCGTTGTACAATATTTCTTTTATTATTCTCATTACCTCATTAATGTTGTCGGTTATCTGCTCGTTTTTGAACCTCAGGACAGTAAAACCATATTTATTTAGTTTTTCAGTTCTGAATATGTCATCCTCGATTTGTCGTGGTTCAGAATGGTAACCTCCGTCCACTTCAATAATCAACGACTGTTCGAGACAGACGAAATCGACAATAAAATCCCAATGATATGTTGTCTTCTGAAATGAAATGTGCTTGGCAGTTGGCGAAGTTGTTCCCAAAGTACAGTCTCGCTAAGAGTCATATTCTTGCGGTTCTCTCGTGCAAACTCCTTAAGAATAGCATATCTGTCAGGAGCAGCCATCATAAACCCAAATTGTTCTTTCTTCACCATACTGTAAAACATCAACATTAAAATCAGATCTTAAAGCATATCATCTCCCCTCTCTCTTGGAGAGGGGGCGGGGGTGAGGCTACTTGTTATTAGCCTTATAATACTTAATCAGCTTCGGCACCACTTCCTCAACCGTGCCTACTATCACATAGTCGGCAATATTGTTGATGGGAGCTTCAGGATCACTGTTCACCGAGATGATGATACCTGAGTCCTGCATACCGGCGATGTGCTGTATCTGACCGCTGATGCCACAGGCGATATATACCTTCGGGTGGACGGTGACACCAGTCTGGCCAATCTGACGGTCGTGGTCAATCCATCCGGCATCAACGGCGGCACGTGAGCCACCTACCTCACCGTGGAGCACTTTGGCCAACTGGAACAGCTGGTCGAAACCTTCCTTCGAACCTACACCATATCCACCGGCTACAACGATGGGCGAACCCTTCAGGTTGTGCTTGGCTGCCTCAACGTGATGGTCGAGCACCTTAACTACGTATGCCTCAGGAGAAACATACTTAGATACCTCGGGATAAACGACCTCACCCTTGGCCTGTCCTTCGTATAACGCCTTCTGCATCACACCTGAGCGCACGGTAGCCATCTGTGGACGGTGGTCGGGGTTGACGATGGTAGCCACGATGTTACCACCGAAGGCAGGACGAATCTGATAAAGCAGGTTCTCATATGTCTTGTTGTTCTTCTTGTCCTCATACGGACCAATCTCGAGTTCTGTACAGTCGGCAGTCAATCCGCTGGTGAGCGATGACGACACGCGCGGACCGAGGTCACGACCAATAACTGTGGCACCCATAAGACAAATCTGTGGTTTTTCCTCCTTGAAGAGGTTGACGAGAATGTCTGTGTGGGGAGCTGAGGTATATGGGAACAGCCCTTCGCCGTCGAAGACAAACAGCTTGTCAACGCCGTAAGGCAAAATCTGCTCCTCCACCTGTCCCTTGATACCCGTACCGGCAACGATGGCATTGAGTTCAACGCCCAGTTCATTGGCCAATTTGCGGCCCTTTGTCAAAAGTTCCTGTGAAACCTCCTGCACCTTAGTGCCTTCGATTTCGCAATATACAAAAACGTTGTTCATATTTCCTTAGCCAATAATCTTCTCGTTCAACAATTCCTTTATCAGTCCCTCCACATCAGCGTCGCTGCCGGTGAGAGTCTCGCTCTCCTTGGCCTGGAAGACGATGTTCTTCACTGCCTTCACCTTGGTGGGTGAACCGCTGAGACCGCACTGCTGCGGGTCGCCGTCAACGTCAGCCACCGACCACTGGTTCAGTGTCAGATAGGGACGCTCGTCATACAGCTCCTTGTAGGGCATGTCCTCAGTGCGCTCCATGGGAGCAGTGGCACGCTTGTATTTCATCACGAGCTTCACGTTGCAGGGACGGCAGGAAGCCGCACTTCCGTTAACAGTGACAACAACGGGCATCGGAGCCTCGACAGTCTCGGCACCTCCGTCGATGAGGCGGCGGATGGTGAGCTTGCCGTCTTCACACTTCTCGATGTTCTCGGCGTAAGTCACCTGGTTGAGCCCCAACTTCTGAGCCACCTGCGGACCCACCTGTGCTGTGTCGCCGTCGATGGCCTGGCGACCGCCGATGACGATGTCAACGTCACCAATTTTCTTGATGGCAGTGGCGAGAGCGTAGGATGTGGCAAGTGTGTCGGCTCCGGCAAACAGACGGTCGGTAAGCAACCATCCGGTGTCGGCACCACGATAGAGACCCTGGCGGATAATCTCAGCCGCACGGGGAGGACCCATCGTCAGAATGCCGACGGTGGAACCTGGATTCTGCTCCTTCAGGCGCAGGGCCTGCTCAAGAGCGTTCAGATCTTCAGGATTGAAGATAGCGGGCAGAGCGGCGCGGTTGACCGTACCTTCTGCGGTCATGGCATCCTTGCCCACATTTCTTGTGTCTGGAACTTGCTTTGCAAGTACTACAATTTTCAAACTCATATTTAATTATAAATAGTTATTGTTCCGAATATTACGAAAATTGATGCAAAATTACGGCTTTTTTTTCATTTGGCAAAATAAAATAGGAATAAAGTGATGATTTTCATATTTTTTTGCTAACTTTGCACCGATTATGATAGACAAAGATACCATAGACAAGATTATGGAGGCGACAAACATAGTGGATGTCGTCTCGGAATTTGTGACGTTGAGGAAGACGGGTATCAACTACAAAGGACTGTGCCCCTTCCACGACGACAAGACTCCGTCGTTTATCGTTTCGCCCACGAAGGGCATCTGCCATTGCTTCGCCTGCGGTAAGGGCGGCAACGCTGTCAACTTCCTCATGGAGCATGAGCAGATAACATATCCCGATGCCCTCAGATGGCTCGCAAAAAAGTATAATATCGAGATTCAGGAGCGCGAACTGTCTGCCGAGGAGAAGCAGTTAGCGTCTGACCGCGAGAGTATGTTTGTGGTTAATGAGTGGGCGAAGAAATACTTCCAGGACATACTGAAAAACAACCCCGACGGGCAGGCCATAGGTCTGCAATACTTCCGCAGCCGTGGCATACGTGACGACATCATCGAGAAGTTCAATCTCGGTTATGCCCTGCCGCGACGTGATGCACTGTCAAAGGCTGCCATTGCCGCGGGATATAATGCGGAATATCTCGTGAAGACGGGACTCTGCTATCGCAAGGACAACGGAGACTTGGTTGACCGTTATGCCGGACGTGTCATCTTCCCGTGGTTCTCGGTGTCGGGCAAGGTGAATGCCTTCGGAGGCCGACTTCTTGACTCCCGCACAAAGGGCGTGCAGCAGAAATACGTCAACTCGCCCGAATCGGACATCTTCCACAAGGAGCGCGAGCTGTATGGGCTATATCAGGCAAAGCGCGAGATAGCCAAGCAGGACCATGTGTATATGGTGGAGGGATATACCGACGTGATAGCCATGCACCAGTGCGGTATATGTAATGTGGTGGCAAACTCAGGTACGGCTCTCTCCATTCATCAGGTGAGGGCACTGCACCGTTTCACTCCCAACATAACCCTCCTTTACGATGGCGACGAGGCTGGCATCCATGCCGCCATGCGCGGTACTGACATGCTGCTGGCTGAGGGAATGAACATCAAGGTGCTGCTTCTGCCCGACGGCGATGACCCCGACAGTTTCTCACGTAAACACTCAGCAGAGGAATTCAGGAAATACGTGGAGGAGAACCAGGCCGACTTCATCAGGTTCAAGTCTGACGTGATGCTCAAGGGAGTGAATGATCCCGTCAAGCGTTCCGAGGCGATAACGAGCATAGTGCGCAGCGTGTCGGTAATCCCCAACCAGATTACCCGCGACACATATATCCACGAATGTGCCGACCGCCTCCGCATGAGTGAGCAGACACTGATAAACACGATGAACGCCTTCATCCGCGGTGACATTGACAACGCACAAAAGGAACAAGAGCGCGAGCAGCGCCGCCAGGCAAGCGAGCAAGCTGCCCAGGGGCAAGGTGCCACTGGTAATACGGATAAAACAGATATCTCTGGTAATCCGGAGAATCCTGTTATATCAGATTCTCCTGTCGCTCGTTCGGGGCAGTCTGCCCCGAATCCCATCGAGCCTCTTCTTGTCCGTCTCATCATGCAGCACGGCAATGATGTCATCTATCGCAACATCGAGACCGAGGACGGCAATACCATCAACCTCACCGTAGCCCAGTTCATCGACTACGACCTCTCACAGGACAACCTCTCCTTCTCCAACCCCATACATCAGACCATTCTCCACGAGGTGGCCCTGCATAGCGGTGAGGAAGGCTTCTCCCCGGATTCCTTCTTTTCCACATATCACGACATCAACGTGAGCAATGTGGCAACAAGGTATTCCTTCAACAAATACCAGCTCTGCCGCAGTTTAGAGATGAATCCCGACGAGGAGTCTGTCCGTCTGAACACCATCCACCTCCTCTCCGACTTCCGTGAGCACACGGTACAGGAGATGATGAACACCCTCAAGGTTCGCCTCGCCGAGGCGCAGCGTGACAGAAACGGTGAAGAGGTAAGGGCTATCCTGAAGGAGATGATGGATATCCGACAACTGCGCGACACCATCGCGGACAGCATTGGGAAAAGCCTGGTCAGAAATCTGTGATTTCTGAGATTAAAGAATTAAAGAATTAAAAAATTAAAGAATTTAAGTCGCTGTGCACGGAATATATATCACGCTCGTAGTTATCTACGAAATAATCAAGGTGGCGGCAATATTACATGTCATTATGGACAACCGCCAACCGGTGAAGACCATGGCATGGGCCTTGGTGATATATTTCGTGCCCATAGCTGGCATCGTGCTTTATATCTTCTTCGGCATCAACACCCGAAGGGAGAAACTCATCTCGCAGCGCAGTCTCGACCAACTCACCAAGCGCACTATGCTTGAGTTTGTGGAGCAGTGCGACCTCGTTGTGCCACAACAACACCAGAAGATGATCGAGTTCTTCATCAACGACAACTCCGCCCTGCCGTTCAAGAACAACAATGTGGATATCTTCACCACGGGACATGACTTCTTCCTCTCGCTGATTGCCGATATGGGCAAGGCGCGCCATCATATACATATTGATATATATATATTCGAGAACGACGCCTTGGGACGGCTTGTCAGGGATGTGCTCATCGACAAGGCCCGCGAGGGTGTGGAGGTAAGGGTGATATACGACGATGTGGGTTCATGGTCCACCGACAACGAGTTCTTCGAGGTGATGCGCGATGCGGGTGTGGAGGTAAGTCCCTTCCTTCCCGTCCGTTTCCCGCAGTTCGCCCGCAAGGTCAACTACCGCAATCACCGCAAGATCTTCGTCATCGACGGAGAGACAGGTTATGTGGGCGGATTTAACATTGCCAACCGCTACGTGAAGGGTAGGGACGGGCAGCCGTGGCGCGACACCATGGTGCGCATCACGGGCAGTGGCGTCTATGGCATACAGCGTGCCTTCCTTATAGACTGGTATTTTGTGGATCGCACAATGATTTCCAGTCGCCGTTATTATCCTCCCGTGCAGCCCGAGCTTGTGAACAACTGCATGGTGCAGATGGTGAACAGCGGTCCTATCTCGCCCTATCCTTCGATAATGCAGGGCTATGTGCGCGCTCTGATGGAGGCCCACCATTATATATATATACAGACGCCGTATTTCATGCCCACCGAGGCAGTGCTTGTGGCAATGAAGACCGCCGCAGTGGGTGGAGTGGATGTGCGTCTGATGGTGCCGCGCCGTGGTGATGCCTATTTCGTGGCATGGGCGTCGCGCACTTATCTGCGTGAGATAATGGAGGCGGGAGTTAAGGTGTATATGTATAACGGAGGCTACCTGCACAGCAAGATGCTCGTGGTGGATGATGCGATGGCCACCTGCGGTTCCACTAATGTTGATTTCCGCAGTTTCGAGAACAACTTCGAGTCGAACGTCTTCTTCTATGATACCTCTGTTGCAAGGCGTTTCAGAACGATGTTCGAGAATGATGTCTCCTCCTGCATCCTCCTCAACGACTTGACGAAGGAGCAGCTCCACTCCACGTTTTTCTCCCGCCTGTGGGAGAGTGTGACGAGGCTGCTGGCGCCGGTGATGTAAATAAATGAAGAATAAAACACAGAGGCACAGAGATACAGAGGGATAATTTAAGTTGTTAAGAAGATACAGAGAAAAACTCTGTGACTCCGTGTCTCTGTGTTTTTGAAATAAAAAATAAGATATTTACTTTTAAAGAAAGATGTATAACTTATATATAGACGAGAATCCTTTGGGGATTGACCTTGATGCCGCACTTGACCTTATGTCGGAACAGCGGCGGGAGAAAGTGATGGCTTTCAAGCACGAGCAGGGACGCAAGCTCTCTGCTTCGGCCTATATGCTCTTGTGCAAGGCATTGAATGATGTGTATGGTATAGCTGAAAAGCCTGTGTTTGAGTACTCCGAACACGGCAAGCCGTCGATAGTCGGTCATCCTGAGATTCATTTCAATCTCAGCCATTGCCGTTCGGTAGCGGCGTGTGTTGTGTCGTCCCGTCCCGTTGGGATAGATGTCGAGGAAGTCCGTGAGTATAAGGACTCCCTTGCCCGTTATGTTCTCAATGACGAAGAATACGCCATGGTTTCCGCCTCGTCTCAACCCGCCCTCGAGTTCATCCGTCTTTGGACGATGAAGGAGTCATATCTGAAACTCACCGGCGATGGCATCACCCGCGACCTCAAGACCGTCCTCGCAGACAGTGCCTCCTGTCATTTCGACACAAAGTATCTTCTGTCCTCAGTCCTCACCGTCTGCTATTAACTAAAGTTCCTGAAGTAAAGAACAGTGCGGATGCCTCTGGGAGCGTGGGCGTCCCGCCCGCGGCCTGCCGAGAAAGCATATTTTGTCCACAGAGTTCTTTTTTGTCCACAGATTATCACAGATTTTTATTTTGGCACGGAATCCCACGGCTTTTTCAAAGACACGGCTTTGGCTCTGCATCACTTTAATTTTTTATTCTTTTAATTTTTTAATTCTTTTATACGGCACTTCGTGATTACGGCTTGCTGCTCGCAAGTTCACTGCTTAGTTTGTCTCTGCGCAGCCCAGCTGTGTCTTTTTTAAAAAAGCCGTGTCCATCCGTGCCCAAAATTCCATCCCTAATTCTTCATTCTTCATTGACTTCGTCGATGGTTGGCTTCACCTCAGCATAGCTCGAGCAAGCTCGGCTCTGCGTTCGGTTTGCGCAGCCCATTGACTTCGTCGATGGTTGGCTTCACCTCAGCATAGCTCGAGCAAGCTCGGCTCTGCGTTCGG
>JALFIX010000093.1 GCA_022775105.1 Prevotella sp.
TGAAAGGCATACTCGACTTTGCCAACGCACGCAACATCCTGCTCATCAACTCATCGCCCACCACATACAATGTGACCGACTACCGCTATACCTATCTTCTGCAGAAGGACGGCAAGTCGAAGACCATCATTCATCCACTCATCTCACAACTATGAAGATAACCACTGCACTCATCGACAAACTCATCCGCTTGCGCAATGGAGAGTCGCTGCCAGCCAGCCAACTGCGAGGAGAATGGGTTGACGAGATGCTAAGCGAAGGCATCCTTGTAAGCACCTCGTATGGCAGTCGCAGAACACTCCGTGCTCCCCTACCCCAACCTTTCTGTCAAGCCTTGTCTGCTATGGACGAGAGGCTGGCCGACTTGAGTCAGATGAGGGAGATGCTATTATCAGAGGAGGCATTACGTGCCAAACAAGCCGCAACAACTGGCAACTCCAAACTGCTGACCGTACGCTCCTGTCCAGGCTTTCCCGTCAACTCCTACGAGCCGATTGTATGCAGTCTGCATGGTCAGAGGTTCGTGGTTAGTCCAGAGGAAGGAAGTTTCCTGTTTGTGGCTGATTGGCAGGAGTTCCGCATCCCGGAGGATGTCGTGGTCGTAGGCGTAGAGAACATGGAGAACTTCCGTCTTATCCGCAGGCAACGCACCTTGTTTGAACAATCCATAGGCAGCGAACACCTGCTTTTCGTCTCACGCTATCCGCAATCCACCGACCTCGCCTCATGGTTGCAACTCATTTCCAACCGATATGTACATTTCGGCGACTTCGACCTTGCCGGCATCCATATCTTCCTCACGGAGTTTCATATACATTTGAGCGAACGCTCCTCATTCCTTGTCCCCGAAGACATTGAGGCAAGGCTGTACCATGGTTCAAGAGAGCGGTACGACAGTCAGTACCGTCATTTCCGTCATCTGCATTGCGACAACCCTTCCCTGCAACGCCTTATAGACCTTATTAATAAGTATCACAGGTGTTACGACCAGGAAGGATATATCACATACAATAAGATCACCGTCTGCGGTGATACAAAAATTGAATAAAAAACGACATGAACAAGATATTATTTCTACATGGTTTCTTTGCCACAGGCAGTGCTCCTATGGCAATAGCATTAAAGGAAGCTTTCCATGGGGAAGCTATTGTGCTGACTCCCGATTTGCCTCTTCATCCCAAGGAGGCATTGAGATACATCCGAACACTAATCGACAAGGAGAAGCCCGACCTGCTCATCGGCAATAGCTGCGGGGCTTTCCTCGCACAGATGATATCACCCGTTGTGGGAATCCCTACCCTGCTCGGCAATCCTCACTTCAAGATGACGGAGTTCCTGAAAGAACGCATCGGCGAACACGAGTACAAGGCTCCACGCAAGGATGGCAACCAGAAAATCGTCATCGACGAGGCACTCATCCATGAGTTTGAGGAACTCGAAGCCAAACAGTTTGACTGCAGCAATCCTACTTTCAAGTATCTGGTGTGGGGACTATTCGGCGAGAAAGACACAATGGCTCATTTTGAACCATTGTTCTTGCAGCACTACAGCAACAGTTTCCACTTTCCCGGTGGACACACACCCACAGAGCAGGAGGTCAAGACCTGGTATGTCCCGTTGGCACGGAAGATGCTCGCTGGTGGAAGAATAAACCGACTGGCTCTCGCCATGATCGACTATAACAATGGCGACCCGAAGCGCATTCAGCATACAACTAAAGTGCATGCCTACGCCTCGCTGATAGGCAAATGTGAAGGCTTGGATGAGGAAACGCAGTTCATCCTCGAAAGTGCTGCCCTCGTGCATGACGTTGGTATTAGGGCAAGCGAACAGAAGTATGGGTATCAGAATGGAAAACTACAGGAACAGGAAGGTCCTGATGTCGCACGTGAGCTGCTCGCAAAAATAGGAGGATATACCGACCAACAGATAGAGCGTATCTGTTGGCTTGTCGCTCATCATCACACTTACCATGTCTGCGAGGATTTGGATTATCAGATTCTCATAGAGGCGGATTTCCTTGTTAACATGTTTGAGGACAATGAATCCATCAATGCCATACGTGCAGTGCGCAGGAACATCTTCAGAACAGAGAGCGGAATTAGGATGATTGAAACAATGTTCGGTATAACGGAGTGATGGTATGTCAAGAAAGAAGACTCTGAGATGCCTGCTGTGCGGCTATGAGGTTGAACTCTATGAAGGCCGTGGACTGTTTCAGCAGCAGATAATACCGATGGAATGTTGTGACTGCCACACGGTGCAGAACATTGTTGTCGGGGGAATAATCGGCGAGGTTGCTCCATCGTTCAACAGTGAGACTGGACGATTATGTCCCCAATGCAGCAGTATGAACATCCGCAGATGGAATCTCCACAGCTGTCCCAAGTGCGGCGGAGAGATGACACCAACGGGTAAAGATGAATTTTGGACATAAAGAATAATCCATAATTCCAACGTTTCCTCATCATCCACTATGTACCATGCCGTTGACATGGTATTAGCTATATTTTGATGAATAATGATGCAAAGGTACGACAAAAAATCATAAAAACGCAATTTTTATCTAATTTATTTTGTAAAGTGAAACAGAAATTGTACTTTTGCACCGCAAAATGAGAAATACACCGATATAATAACATTAAAAGACATGAAAAAGAACATTATCAAACTCGCCGTTATGGTACTCATGCTTATAGGCGGCGGAAACAGCGCAAGCGCTCAGTTAAACCTCGGCAACATCCTGGGAGGAATTACCGGAAACTCCAATACCAGTGACCTTGTCTCGGGGCTTACGTCAATCTTCTCATCCAACAAGCAAGCCACTGCCGACAACATCGTTGGCACATGGTCTTACGACTCTCCTGCCATAGTGTTTGAATCAGAGGATTTCCTCACAAAAACCGGAGCAGCACTGGCTGCCAACAAACTGGAGACCTCGATCCAGAACACACTGGCAAAATACGGAATCACAAAGGACAAGTTCAGCATCACATTCAAGGAGGACGGCACATTCACCGAGACAATACGAGGCAAGAGCTACTCAGGCAAATGGGCTGTAGAAGACAGTAAGCTGCAACTGACTTACCAACTCAAGACAATGGAGATCACCACCCAAAAGGAGGGCGACCAGTTGATGTTCGTCACCGACGCATCGAAACTGCTGAACCTCATTCATACTCTCGGTGCAAAGACTGCCACTAATTCGAGCCTTTCGACTATCACTGCATTGGCAAAGAATATCAATGGAATGAAAGTGGGACTTACTCTTGTCAAATGAGGAATGAGGAATTGACAAACGCACAACCTGCGATAATAAGGGCTTTCTTTGCGTCGTTTGCAGAGGGAATACTGTCGGCTAATGCCGAGAGACAGGAAGGAACTGTGGAAATGACTCCTCGGATCGTGAAGACTGTGATGTTGGAGCATTATGAGGAGATATCCAAGAATTTCTTTGATGTGATGTTCAATCCCCTCGCCTTGCTGCATTACGACACTGCCGAGGAACTGATAGGCATATTGCGTTCGCCTGATATTGCCCCTACCATCAAGTCGTCTATGGACCTCTTCCGTCACGCTTGCCGTACGGAAGAGGCTCATGAGGACATGGTGACGGAGTATCGCCGCAATTTCGCCTCACTGCTGGCGGGCAAGGTGATGTCATTAGATGACTTCTACGGAGGATTTCCCGAGGGTTATCTTCAGGACAGCGACGAACACAAGGAGAGGGAGGTAAGGGCATTGACTCAGACGGTGGTGAAAGCATTCTTTGCCGGAAGAAAGACGGCTAAGGCTGAATGTGCCGCTGGCTCCAATCAGGTGTATCTGTTCCGCCTGCTGCTCGACAGTATGCAGACCCTACTCCACTCACGCCCCGTGGTAATGGATGATGACATTGATCTCAATGCTGCATTCATGCTTGTATGCCGCAATGAGAATAATCTATCCACCATGCTTCAGACAATGGAAGAAAGCTTTTTAAGTTGATTTTGCAATGTTATAGCCCGACTCAAAATCGTCGTTGGTGTTTTCAAATTCGTAGCAGTCGCTATTGTCGCCCTGATAGTCGAGACTCAACGTGTAAGGTGCTTCCTTGTTGCCCTTGTCCTTGACTATCGACGCATTTATTGTAGCCTTCATCCCATTTTCGAGAAACAGCCTTTTCGACACCTTTTGCTTGTCTGCCATAAGAAAAGCCACAAGTGGTTGACCTACGTAGATGTCGGCGGTGAAAGTGCCGTCGGCCTTCACTTGCAGTGTGTCGGTCAGTCGAGTGTCGTTGACATACCGCATGACAATCATGTTTCCGCCATCGAGTCCCTTTACGTTGCCTGACAGATGAGCAGTTTCTTGGGCGTTGGCAGCCATGGTGGTCAGAGCCAAGCCTAATGGGAACATCTGTTTTATCATATTCTTAATGCTTTAAATATTCTCTTTTAATCATTGTCGCCATAATTAACTTGGAAATCAACAACCTTTCCACATATTCCATCAAATTTCTTCTCGATGGAAAGTTGACCGTTGGTGCTCATGCAGAGATAATACACTGTTCCCGAGTTTGGCTTAAGGCTACCGTCGCTCAAGGCAACAAACATTCTGCTTGCATCGTTTTGGTCGAACTCCATATGATCGATATTGCCGCCATCAAGTGTTATTGTCGAGACGACATTGCCAGTGATGGTGCTGACGCAAGTGATGGTGTTGGCTGTGGCATAGTAGAGGAAATTGACGTCGATGCCCGACATGGCATAGCAATTGGCATTCGAAGCGTCGCCGGTGAGCTGCAGCTTGCCAGTAGGCACGATGTAATACAAACTCTCGTAGGTTTCGAAGTCAAATTTGTTTTGTTTAAGTCCCGACAGGACAAAAACGTTACCTTCATCGTCCCTCATCACCGCCTTCACATAAGATTGTCCGTCGGCAGTAACAAGATTTTCACCCCACACCAAATCCATTCCAACATTGAGATGATCGAAAAACCCATTTCCATATCCATCGGACAACGGCATGAGAGAGTCGTTATTGTCATATACGAACTGCCTTTTTTCCATGTCGTAAATATGCTGTGGAGTTGTCTTTTGAAAAGCCGAATGGAGCCACCAAGTCGCCGTTCTTGCAAGCAAGACGTGTGGCATAGAGAGGAAGATCGGGCTCGCCGGTATAAACCCAACAGCTGCGCATGAACACCTTGCCATCTACAATGCAGTACTCATAAAAGCCGTCGGTTCCTTGGCTCAGTGCCTTCAGCCTTCCTGGCTTGCTTGGGAAATATAACAACTCGTCGAAGTTCATCTCATAGTTGAAGCCGATGTTGCTTACAACCACGCAACTGTCTTGGGTGGAAATAAAAAGTTGCTGGCGACAACTGCCATTGTGTCCGCCATGGAATATTCCTATTGGACCACGTCCGAGCTGACGGCCGTTGACTGCCTCGTAGGCATTGGTGGTGACCTTTCCAAGACTATTGATGAACGACACAATAGCCATACCGTCAACATTGCTCAATATCGCCACGCCCTTTGAATAGTTGTTGACCACGGTGAGGGATGTGCGCAAAATGGTTGTCAAACCTGTCGATTTGTCCTTCACCTGAAATACGAGACTATAGTCGCTGCCTGGAGCATTGGCTATTACCGTCTTCAACGTCATTTCGTGAGACAGCGTGTCCATCGAGTTCTTCAACGAATTACCCTTACGATAAATACACCAAAGATATTCGTAATCATCAGGATTGAACGACTACACCGCACCCTTATTCTCAAACCCCTCGTAGGAGTTTTCCTCGCACGACGATGCAAGCCACAGGGCAACCATCGCCACTATAAGACTATCCACTTCTGCCGTCAGATTATGGGGAATAGGGCGATTGTCCTTTGGGAAAACCGCCCATCCTATTGCAACAACAATTAGAATGACAGCGGCGACCTTTGCTATGAGAGAGATAAAAGCAACACGAGTATCTACTTCGCTACCCGACATGTCGATGCGTTTCCTTAGCCTCTTCCATCCCTTGTCTTTGTCAATAGTGCCCATAATATCCATACGGTTGGCGAAACTATCGTCTTCCAACAACCGCTCAAATAAAACACGATGACCT
>JALFIX010000011.1 GCA_022775105.1 Prevotella sp.
CCGCCACCGGGGGCAGCACCTTGTCACGGGGCCTTACGCCAAGCATGGCGAGTTCATCACTATGGCGCGAGAGCCATCTCTGAAGGGTTTTCACTGATACGCCCGCCGCATCGGCAAGCTGGGCTTTTGACATTGATTTCATGATTATTGATGAATGATTATTGATTATTGATGACTGATTACTGATGATTCTCAAACGCAGGTATCTGCGTTGGCCATCGCAGGTATCTGCGTTGGCTATCGCAGGTATCTGCGATGAGGAACGCAGTCGAGAGGGGTGACAGGGTGACACTTATATATATAAAAAAGTCGTGAGAGAGGAAATTAACGTACTATATAGTAAGCGAATTTCCCGTTTTAGGGATTTCCTATATAATATAGTGTCACCCTGTCACCCTGGAGCCTCAGAAAGGCAGGTCCGTTTCATTTTTTTCGCTATGGTCAATATCTGGAATACAACTGTCGATATCGCACTGGGGACGCTCGGCCACTTTCCAAAAACGGCCGTTCTTCCGACGGATTTGCTCGAAGCCAAGCTTCATTGCCATTTCTACGGAAAAATAGAACGGAAATGAGGATAAATTGTAAAAATGACGGGCGGAAGAATGAAAAATAGGAATAATAAGTGTTAAATAAACAATATTGTATGCCTATTATTATATTATAATGTGTATCTTTGCACCCTGAAATTGCCAGCATTAGGCTATTTCCGGAAAAATAGGTAAGAAAAAAAAGAAAAACAGTTATATTTTTAATAGGTATGAAAAAAGGAAAGATTATTTTGATGGCGGCTCTTGGAGCTGCGCTCGCATCGTGTGGAAGCAAGTCAGGCGGTAAGCCCAACTTCGCCGACAACGAGTATGCCGTGCGCACCGTAGCCGCCGAGGGAACTGAGTTGCAGACAACTTATCCAGCAACCATCAAGGGTATTCAGGACGTGCAGATACGTCCGAAGGTATCAGGATTCATCACCAAGGTGTGTGTGCAGGAAGGACAGGCAGTGTCGGCAGGACAGCTTCTGTTCGTCATCGACAACGAGACCTACCAGGCACAGTTGCGCCAGGCAAAGGCTGCGGTGAACACAACGCAGGCACAGTTGGCAACGGCTAAACTGACTTACGAGAACGCAAAGAAACTGCATGAGTCAAACGTCATCGGACAGTATGAACTGCAGACAGCCGAGAACACATACAACACTGTGCAGGCGCAGCTCGCCCAGGCCAAGGCTGGACTTGCCTCTGCCGAGGAGATGCTGAGCTACTGCTATGTGAAGAGCCCCGCATCGGGAGTGGTAGGCTCACTGCCCTTCAAGGTGGGCGCATTAGTGAGCGCATCGAGCGCAGAGCCTCTGACCACCGTGACCGACATCAACACCATAGAGGTGTATTTCTCAGTGACCGAGAAAGACATGCTCACCATGGCAAAGAACGACGGTGGTGTCAACGGTGCCTTGGCAGCCTTCCCCGCAGTGAAGCTCCAGCTTGCCGACGGCAGCATCTATTCAGAGCCTGGCAAGGTGGTGAAGGCCAGCGGTGTGATTGACGCCACAACGGGTACGGTGTCGCTCATCGCGCATTTTGCCAATCCCCGTCATGAGCTTCGTTCGGGCGGTGCCGGACAGATTGTCATTCCCAGCGTAAGCACCAATGCCATCATCATCCCGCAGACTGCCACATCGGAGGTGCAGAACAAGAAGTTCGTGTATCTCGTGGGCAAGGACAACAAGGTGAAATACTCGGAAATAAAGGTTAATCCCCAGGATGACGGCATCAACTATATCGTGACCGAGGGATTGAAGCCTGGCGACCGATATGTATCCAAAGGTATCACCTCGCTCTCTGACGGCATGGAAATCAAGCCCATCACCGAGGCTCAGTATCAGAAAAAGATAGATGACGCCGCCAAGCTTGGCGAAGGACAGAACTCTGCGTCGGCAGTGATTGACGCGCTTAGCAGTAAGAAGTAATTTTTAAATGAAGAATGAAGAATGAAAAATTAAGAATTAAAAATCCTTCGCAATGGTATTTAATTCCTAATTCCTAATTTCTAATTTCTAATTATTAAAAGTAGTTATGACATTTACAAATTTCATCAAGCGTCCGGTGCTTTCTACGGTGATATCGATATTCTTCGTTATCCTCGGACTTATCGGACTTATATCACTGCCTATCGAGCAGTTCCCTGATGTGGCTCCGCCTACCATCTCGGTGCGCACCACATATACGGGTGCCGACGCACAGACAGTGCTCAATTCCGTGATCACTCCCCTTGAGGAGAGTATCAACGGAGTGGAGAACATGACTTACATGACCTCACAGGCCACCAACGACGGTATGGCCTCAATTACTGTGTATTTCAAGCAAGGCTCGGATGCCGACATGGCTGCCGTGAACGTGCAGAACCGCGTGTCGCAGGCCCAGGCACTACTGCCAGCCGAGGTGACGCGAGTGGGTGTGACCGTGACCAAGCAGCAGACCTCTAACGTCATCATGTTCACCCTCACCTCCGAGGACGGACGATATGACGACGAGTTCCTCACCAACTACAACGACATCAACGTCATACCAGCCATCAAGCGTATCAATGGTGTGGGTGGAGTGATGTCGCCGGGTATGAAGACCTATTCAATGCGTATATGGCTCAAGCCCGACAAGATGAAGCAGTACAACATGATGCCGTCGGACGTGTCAGCCGCCCTTGCCGAGCAGAACATCGAGGCTGCACCGGGTAAGTTCGGCGAGCAGTCGGACGCTTCCTTCCAGTATGTGATGCGCTACAAGGGACGTCTGAAGACTCCCGAGGAATATGGAGACATCATCATCCGCTCGGACGCCAACGGACAGACATTGCGCCTGAAGGACGTTGCCCAGGTGGAGCTTGGCGGTCTCGACTACAGCGTGTCGATGAAGAACAACGGCAAGCCCTCAGTGATGGGTATGGTGCAGCAGATTGCCGGCTCCAACGCCACCGAGATTGCCGCCGACGTGAAGGCTGAGCTTGAGAAGCAGGCAAAGTCGTTCCCCCCGGGCATGGTGTATAAGATAAACATGGACGTGACGGAGTTCCTCTTCGCCGCCATCGAGGAGGTAGTGTTCACCCTCGTGCTCACCCTCCTGTTGGTGTTCCTCGTGGTGTATGTGTTCCTCCAGGACTTCCGCTCCACGCTCATCCCTATGATTGCCGTGCCGGTGGCACTTATCGGTACGTTCCTCTTCCTGTGGATATTCGGCTTCACCATCAACCTGCTTGTGCTCTCGGCATTGCTGCTTGCCATCGCGATTGTGGTGGATGACGCCATCGTGGTGGTGGAGGCTGTGCACGCCAAGCTCGACCAGGGCTACAAGAGTGCGCTGACCGCATCTATCGACGCCATGAACGAGATTACGGGAGCCATCATCTCCATCACGCTCGTTATGGCAGCCGTGTTCGTGCCTGTGTCGTTCATGGGCGGCACGAGCGGTACGTTCTATCGTGTGTTCGGTATCACCATGGCCGTGTCAATCCTTATCTCCGCGCTCAACGCCTTGACCCTGTCTCCTGCGCTATGTGCCATCCTTCTGAAGCCTCACACTGGCGAGGGCGAGCACAAGAAATCCATGGTTGACCGGTTCCACGAGGCATTCAACTATCAGTATGAGAAGATACAAGGTAAATATAAGAAAGGTGTAGAGAAGGTTATCAAGCACCGCATCCTTGCGGGAGTGACCGTCGTGTTGGGTATCGTGATACTCGTCATCAGTATGGCAACCACGCCTACGGGTCTTGTGCCCGACGAGGACAACGGAGTGCTCTTCTGTACGGTGTCAATGGCCCCGGGTACCGGTGAGGCGCGCACCCTCGAGTGTGTTGACCAGATTGACAAGCTGCTTGCCTCCAACCCCGCCATCATGACACGCGAGCGACTGCTCGGATATAACTTCATCGCTGGTCAGGGCTCTGACCAGGCAACGTTCATCATCAAACTGAAGCCATTCGAGGAGCGTCCTGCGGGATTCTTCTACAATCTCTCGGGACTGTGGCAGGGCGACGGAATAAAGAGATTCTTCCTCAACCCGATGTCGAACACCGCCGTGCTCGGCATGATATACAAGCAGACGGCAGAAATCAAGGATGCCCAGATACTTGCCTTCGCACCGCCTATGATCAACGGATTCGGTGCCACCAACGGTCTTACCTTCTCAATGCAGGACAAGACGGGAGGCGACCTCAACAAGTTCTTCCAGCTCACCAAGGAGTATCTCGCCGAGCTTAACAAGCGTCCCGAGATTGCCCAGGCGATGACATCTTATAACCCCAACTATCCGCAGTATATGGTGGATGTGAATGTGGCAAAATGTAAGCAGGCAGGCATCTCGCCCAACACCGTGCTCACCACGCTTCAGGGTTACTACGGAGGTCTGTATGCCTCGAACATGAACGCCTACGGTAAGCTCTACCGTGTGATGATCAAGGGTGACGTGGCGAGCCGCATGAGCCCCGACGGTCTCAACAGCATCTACGTGCGCACTCCGTCGGGCATGTCGCCAGTGAAGGAGTTCTGCAACCTCCACCGCGTGTATGGCCCGTCGAACGTGAACCGCTTCAACCTCTTCACGAGTATCAACGTCAACGCGTCGGCAGCCACGGGATATTCCTCTGGTGACGCCATCCGCGCCATCGAGGAGGTAGCCGCACAGGTATTGCCGCAGGGCTACGGTATCGACTACTCAGGCCTTACGCGTTCGGAGCGTGAGTCGAGCGACTCCACTGCGATTATCTTCGTGATGTGTATCGTGTTCGTATATCTGATTCTGTCGGCACAGTATGAGAGCTACATCCTGCCCTTGGCGGTAATCCTCTCCATACCGTTCGGTTTGGCGGGAGCGTTTATCTTCACCCAGTTGTTCGGCCATTCCAACGACATCTACATGCAGATTGCGCTCATCATGCTTATCGGACTTTTGGCAAAGAACGCCATCCTTATCGTGCAGTTCGCCCTTGAGCGCCGTATGACTGGTATGGCCATCAAGTATTCGGCAATCCTCGGAGCCGCCGCCCGTCTGCGTCCTATCCTCATGACGTCGTTAGCGATGATCATCGGTCTTCTGCCTCTGATGTTCGCCTCGGGAGTAGGCAAGAACGGTAACCAGACGCTTGGTGCGGCAGCCGTGGGCGGTATGCTCCTCGGCACGTTGCTGCAGGTGTTCATCGTGCCCGCCCTCTTCGCCGTGTTCCAGTGGCTGCAGGAGCGCATCAGTCCTATCGACTTCCACGACACCGTGAGCGGCGCTGATTCCGAGATAAGGCAATACACCAATCCCTATGCTGCTGCGGAGCTCCAGAAGCAGATAGAGAAGAAAGCTCAGGAGCAGTAATGATAGAATAAAAAAGAATATGAAATTAAATAAGGTAATGACTCTTGCAGCTGCCTCGATGCTCATGGCAAGCTGCGGCATATACAACAAATACGAGCGTCCTGAGGTCAACGCCCAAGGACTCATCCGCGACGTGCAGTCAGGCACTGACACGCTCGCAGTGGCCGACACCACATCGTTCGGCAATCTCCCGTGGCGCCAGGTGTTCACCGACCCGCAGTTGCAGTCGCTCATCGAGACTGCACTGGAGCACAACACCGACTACCTCAACTGCGCTCTCAACGTGAAGATGGTGGAGGCACAGCTCACCATGGCCAAGCTCGCCTTCCTGCCATCGATAACCCTGTCGCCGCAAGGAACCATCTCGCAGTGGGACGGCCACAAGGCTTCGCAGGTTTACTCACTGCCCGTATCGGCATCGTGGAGCCTCGACCTCTTCGGCAACCTGCTCAACGCCAAGCGCAGCGTGCAGATGCAGCTGTTGGGCATGAAGGACTACCAACTGGTGGTGAAGACCAAGCTCATCACCAACGTGGCCAACATGTATTACACATTGCTTATGCTCGACCGACAGCTTGAGATTCTCAACTCGATGTCGGAGCTTACCCAGGACACATGGCGCATCATGAAGCTGCAGAAAGACCTCGGACGCGCCAATGAGACAAGCGTGCAGAGCGCAGAGGCAAGCCACTACAGCGTGCTTGCCAATGTGGCTGACATGAAGCGACAAATACGCGAGGTTGAGAACTCGCTGTCGCTCATGCTCGGACAACAGGCACAGGCAATCGCCCGCGGACGCTTAGCTGACCAGTCGCTGCCCACGGAGTTCTCTACGGGTGTGGGATTGCAGCTGCTTGCCAACCGCCCGGACGTGCATTATGCGGAGATGTCGCTCGCCTCTTGCTTCTACAACACCCAGCAGGCTCGCTCAAACTTCTATCCGAAGATAACAATCAGCGGCACGGGTGCCTTTACCAACAACTCGGGAGCGGGCATCGTGAATCCCGGCAAGTGGCTGCTCACGGCAGTGGGAAGCCTCGTTCAGCCGGTGTTCCAGAACGGCCGTCTCGTTGCCGGATTGAAGGTGGCAAAGTATCAGCAGGAGCAGGCATTCAACACATGGCAGCAGGCAGTGCTCTCCGCCGGTGCCGAGGTGAGCAACGCCCTTGTGCAGTATAACTCATCCGACGAGATGTCACAGCTCGACGGCAAGCGTGTGGATGTGCTCACCAAGAATGTGGATATGACCCGCGAGTTGTTCAAGTCAAGCTCAGCCTCATACCTGGAGGTTATCTCAGCTCAGAGCAACCTGCTCAACGCCCAGATTTCGAAGGTGACCGACGACTTCAACAAGATGCAGGCGGTGGTTAACCTCTACTCGGCATTGGGGGGAGGAAGGGAATAATTAAGAATTAAGAGTTAAGAATTATGATTAGTGACAAGGCATATATCGACCCTAAGGCGAAGATTGGCAAAAACGTGACCATCTATCCCTTCGCATATATCGAGGGTGACGTCGTCATCGGAGACGACTGTATCATATATCCATACGCGTCAGTGATGAACGGTACGCGCATGGGACGCGGCAACCGCGTGTTCCAGAACACGGTGCTCGGAGCAGAACCGCAGGACTTCAACTACCGCGGCGACGCATCGCAGCTCATCATCGGCGACGAGAACATCTTCCGTGAGAATGTGGTAATCAACCGTGCCACATTCTCAGATGGTCAGACACGTATCGGCGACCGCAACTTCTTTATGGAGGGTGTGCATGTGTCGCACGACACCAAGGTGGACGGATACTGCACATTCGGATATGGAACAAAGGTGGCGGGAGACTGCAAAATCAGCAGTGGATGCATCTTCTCGTCGAGCGTAATCATCAACCCAAACGTGAGAATCGGCGGCGGTTCGATGGTGACATCGGGAGTGCGTATCAGCAAGGACGTGCCTCCGTTTATTATCGCCACGCACAACCCAGTGGAGTACGGAGGCATCAACCACGAGTTGCTTGTGGCTTCGGGTACTCCAGAGAATGTGATCAAGCACATCGCCAATGCCTACCGACTGGTGTTCCATGGCCAGACGAGCCTCTTCGACGCCGTTAACCAGATTAAGGACCAGGTGCCCGACGGCAAGGAGGTACGCGCCATAGTGAAGTTCCTTGAAGCGGCGGAAAGGGGCATCATCACGAAGATGTAAAAAAGATAATAACACGAAAAAAATCACTGCGACACCAAAACGGTTCACGTTTAAGTATTGCAGTGATTTTTTTATGTTTATCACAACCGAACGTCTTATCAGGGCTGTATCAATCCCATTTCGCGGGCTTTGTTCATCAGCAAAGCCATCAGGGGCTCACGCTCGTTGGGCACGAGATTGTCGAGCACGGCATCCTTCATCACCTTCTTCAACTCCCCTACTTCGCGCGAGGGCTTGAGATTGAACATCTGCATAATCTCGTCGCCGTCAATCACGGGCTGAAGAAGACGCTTGTAATCCTTCTCCTTAAGGTCGGTGATTTTCTCGCGCACCATACGGAAATTCTCAAGGAAGAGTTTTTTTCTCACCTCGTTCTTGCTCGTTATGTCAGCCTCGCAGAGAGTCATGAGGTCGTCGATGTCATCACCGGCGTCGTTGACCAACCGACGCACGGCACTGTCGGTGACCACCTCGTCGGCAATGACTATGGGGCGCATATGGAGCTCCACCATCTTCTGCACATACTTCATCTTGGCATCGAGAGGAAGAGAGAGGCGACGGAAGAGCGAGGGCACCATCTTGGCACCCACATAGTTATGATTATAGAATGTCCATGACGTGCCCTCAAACTTGCGGCACTTGGACTTGCCGATGTCATGCAGCAGGGCACCCCAACGCAGCCAAAGGTTGTCGGAACGGCTGCAGACGTTGTCGAGCACCTCCAAGGTGTGGTAGAAATTGTTCTTATGGGAAATGCCGTTCTTGGTCTCCACTATGTCGAGAGCAGAGAGTTCGGGCATGATGAGCTGCAGGAGACCGCAGCGGTGGAGGTCAACAAAGCCCCGGCTGGGCGTTGGCGACATGAGAATCTTGTTGAGCTCGTCCTTGATGCGCTCACCACTTATAATCTTGATTCGCCCGGCATTGCGCCCGAGGGCATCGAATGTCTCGTCCTCAATCATGAAGTTGAGCTGGGTGGCGAAACGTATGCAGCGCAACATGCGCAGGGGGTCATCAGAAAAAGTGATGTCGGGGTCGAGTGGAGTGGCAATGATACCGTCCTCGAGGTCGTAGATGCCGTCGAATGGGTCAACAAGTTCGCCGAAGCGTTCCTTGTTCAGGCAGATGGCCATGGCGTTGATGGTGAAGTCGCGGCGGTTCTGGTCATCCTCAAGCGTACCGTTCTCAACTACTGGTTTGCGCGAGTCATGCGTGTAGCTTTCCTTACGTGCGCCCACGAACTCCACTTCTGTGTCATGATATTTCACCTGTGCCGTACCGAAGTTACGGAACACCGATAGATGCGCCTTCTTGCCAAGTTTCTCCTTGAGAGCCGAAGCCACCTGAATACCGCTACCCACGACGACAACATCAATATCGTTGGAAGGTCGCTGGAGGAATATGTCACGAACAAATCCACCGACAACATAACACTCGAGGTTAAGGCTATCGGCAGCTTCGGATATCAAATGGAATATTTTCTTGTCAAGAATTTGTGCTAATTCACTGTCTGAGTATAATTTCATCTTGTTAACCTATTTCTTCTAAAAAACGGTTGCAAAGGTAAGGAGAAATTAGGAATTAGGGATTAGGATTTAGGGACTATTCCGTTAAATAACATTAAATTATATATGGTTTTTTCTTTTTTCTATCGTTTATTATATAAATTTGCAATTTGAAAATTAACATTGCAATGAAAAAGTGTTTGATTTTACAGATTATCTTAGGCGCTATCCTGTTAGCCTCATGCAGCAGCAATAACGCCCAGAGGGCAGCCGAGGAAATGCTCGGCAAAGCTGAGAAGTATTTCGGCGAGGGCAAGTATGACCGCGCCAAGATTGCCATCGACTCATTGCGCAAGGTGTATCCCAACGCAGTGGAGACAAGGAAGAAAGCCCTGAAGCTGTATCAGAACATATCGCTGAAGGAGGCTCAGGAAGACCTCGCCATCACCGACAGCGCGCTGCAGGCAGTGACCCTCGACTACAAATACATCAAGGACAAGGTGGAGAAGGACAAGGCGGAGCTGAGAGCCACCGCCGAGGAACTGGAGATGCTCACCAAGACGAAGATGAAACTCGACTCGCTGAAGGTGAGATTCGACATGCAATGCGCCAAAATCAAGTATATTCATAAAAAACAAAAAGAATAAGGCGCGATATTTGGTCGTTTGATTATAAATATGTAACTTTGCACCCGAAATGGATACAAACAAGGAATTTGAAGCCATTATGGCAGAATGTCGCGAACTGTTCGCCAAGAAGCTCCACGACTACGGAGCGTCGTGGAGAATACTGAGACCGTCGTCGCTCACCGACCAGCTCTTCATCAAGGCCAAGAGAATCAGAAGCCTTGAGATAAAGAAGGAGTCGATGGTGGGCGAAGGCATCAGACCGGAATTTGTGGCACTGATAAACTACGGTATCGTGGGACTGATACAGGTGGAAAAGGGATTCGCCGACACGGTGGATATCACCTGCGACGAGGCTCTCGCCCTGTATGACAGGCACGCAAGGGAAGCCCTGGAGCTGATGGAGCGCAAGAACCACGACTACGACGAGGCGTGGCGGTCGATGAGGGTGAGCAGCTACACCGACTTTATCCTCACCAAGCTGCAGCGCATAAAAGAGATAGAAGACCTCAACGGCGAGACTCTCGTCAGCGAGGGAGTTGAGGGCAATTATATGGACATCATCAACTATGCGGTATTCGGTGCTATCAAGCTCGGTTACTAACGTATGCCGCTTTGCGGTGGCACTGACATTCCTGGCATCGGGATTCGTCAAGGCCGTTGACCCCATAGGCTCGCAGATTAAGATAGAGGACTATTTAGCGGCGTGGGGAATGGCCCAAACGATGCCTGAGATGCTGACATTAGGGGCTTCCGTGGCGCTATCGGCAACGGAGTTTACGTTGGGCATGCTACTGCTCTTCGCCATCAGAAGGCGATTGGTGACAAGGCTCATCATGTTGTTCATGGCGGTGATGACACCGCTGACGCTATGGCTTGCAATAAGTAATCCCGTGAGCGACTGCGGCTGCTTCGGCGATGCCGTGGTGCTGACCAACTGGGAGACGTTCTTCAAGAACGTGGTGCTGACAGCCGCCGCCCTGCTACTGGTGATGCACCCGATGAGCATGGTGAGATTCGTGAGCAGGGGCACACAGTGGATAGTCATCAACTACACCATATTGTTCGTGCTCGGCTTATCGGCATACAGCCTTTATATCCTGCCGCCGTTTGACTTCAGGCCCTACCACGTGGGGGCTGACATACGCAAGGGCATGGAGATACCCGAGGATGCCGAGCAACCGCAATTTGAGACAACGTTCATACTGGAGAAGGACGGGGAAAGGCGCGAGTTCACGCTCGACAACTATCCCGACTCGACATGGACATTCATCGACAGCCGCACGGTGCAGACCTCAGAGGGATATGTGCCACCGATACACGACTTCACGATAACGAGGATAGCCGACGAGGAGGACATCACCGAGGAGGTGGTGAACTCTGGCGGATATACGATGCTGCTGGTGGCACCCTATCTGGAAAAGTCGGACGACATGCAGTTCAGCGACATCAACCGCATGTATGACTATGCCAAGGACAACGGTATACCATTCTACTGTCTGACGGCAAGCAGTATGGCAAACATCGAGAAATGGAAGGACATGACGGGAGCCGAATACCCGTTCTGCCAGACAGACGCCACCACCCTGCGCACCATCATAAGGAGCAGTCCGGGACTTGTGGTCATGAAGGACGGCAAGATAATAGGCAAATGGAGCCACAACGCACTGCCCGACGAGACACAGGCGACGTCGCCCATAGAGAAATCCGTGGTGGGGACAATGCCAGATGATCTCACATCGAAGCGGGCAGCGTGGATAGTGTCGTGGTTTGTGATTCCCCTGATGCTGCTGACCCTCGCCGACAGGCTCTGGGCATGGACTACATGGGTGAGAAGCAAGGAAAGATCAAGTATAATATATCAACTTTTTAAAAAGAACAAAAAAATGAGAAAGAAAATTGTAGCAGGTAACTGGAAGATGAACATGAACCTGCAGGACGGTATCGCTCTTGCAAAGGAGCTGAACGAGACATTAACGGCTGAAAAGCCAAACTGCGGTGTGGTAATCTGCACTCCGTTCATTCACCTGGCAAGCATTGCCCAGTTCCTCAATCAGGAGGTTATCGGTCTTGGTGCCGAGAACTGCGCAGACAAGGAGAAGGGTGCATACACCGGTGAGGTGTCAGCCGAAATGGTGAAGAGCACCGGCGCACAGTATGTAATCCTCGGCCACTCAGAGCGCCGCGAATATTACAACGAGACTCCTGAGATACTGAAGGAGAAGGTTCTGCTGGCACTGAAGAACGGCCTGAAGGTAATCTTCTGCATCGGCGAGAGCCTGGCAGAGCGCGAGGCCAACAAGCAGAATGAGGTGTGCAAGGCTGAGCTTGAGGGCAGCGTGTTCAACCTCTCGGCAGAGGAGTTCAAGAACATTGTCATCGCATATGAGCCAATCTGGGCAATCGGTACAGGCAAGACCGCCACAGCCGAGCAGGCAGAGGAAATCCACGCCTACATCCGTAGCTGTGTGGCTGAGAAGTACGGCGAGGCAGTGGCTGAGGAAACATCAATCCTCTACGGTGGAAGCTGCAAGGCAAGCAACGCTCCCGAATTGTTCGCAAAGCCCGACATCGACGGTGGGCTTATCGGTGGAGCATCGCTGAAGGCTGCTGACTTCAAGGGCATCATTGACGCTTGGAAGAAGTAATTTTTTTAAGGAGATAAGGATGTTAAGGAGTTAGGGAGTTAAGGAGTTAGGGAGTTAAAGGACATATGCTTTGGCGTTGATAATTCCAAATGCAGCGAATAAGACTATTGTCTTTAACTCCATGAACTCCTTTAACTCCTTGAACTCCCAAAAAACTCCCCAAAAACTCCAAAAACTCCCCAAAACTCCTTGAACTCCCCCTAAAAAATATAAACAACTGATGAAAAAAATAGCCGTTATTGCCATGTTGATGGCACAGTGCATCTGCGGAGCACATGCCCAGTCATTCCTCGACCGACTGAAAAAGCCGAGCAAGGACAAGGCGGTCGTGACCGTAACTCAGGATGAGACAATAGACAAACTGGTCAATGGCGAGAGAACGGCCAATCCGCAGGCAAAAAAAGCACAAGGAGAGACCAAACCGGGAAACACCGGCAACAACAATACATCGAAACCGAACACTGCAAAACCCTCCACCGGCAACAGCAACGACGCCACACCACCTGCTTCCCCGACAACAGAACCGGACATGAGGAAGAAGGTGATGAAGAACAGCTACAAGGTGACGGGATACAGGGTGCAGGCATTCACCGGCGGCAACACCCGCAAGGACAGGCAAAACGCCGAGGCTGTGGGCAACGCCATCAAGCGCCGATTTCCTGAGCAACCCATTTATGTGCATTTCTACTCACCAAGGTGGATATGCCGCGTGGGTAATTTCCGCACATACGAGGAAGCTCATGCAATGTTATTGGAAATAAGGGAGATGGGATACAAGCAGGCTTCGATAGTGAAAGGCAAAATAAGTGTACAATACTAAATATATTAATGAATCCGGAAACAGAATACCGTGACGGGCTTGAAGAGTTGGCGTCACACTACAAAGACATACTACACCTGCTGGGTGAAGACCCTCAGCGCGAAGGACTTGAAAAAACGCCCATGCGAGTGGCAAAGGCGATGCAGGTGCTCACACGTGGTTACACCATGGACGCGCACAAGGTGCTCACCGACGCCCTCTTCAAGGAGGACTACAGCCAAATGGTGATAGTGAAGGACATCGACTTCTTCTCGCTGTGCGAGCATCACTTGCTGCCATTTTATGGCAAGGTGCACGTGGCATACATACCCAACGGCTACATCACGGGGTTGAGCAAGATAGCAAGGGTGGTGGATATCTTCTCGCACCGACTACAGGTGCAGGAGAGGATGACGCTACAGATAAAACAATGTATAGAGGAAACACTGAAACCATTGGGAGTGATGGTAGTGGTGGAGGCAAAGCACATGTGCATGCAGATGAGAGGCGTGGAGAAACAAAACTCCATAACAACCACCAGCGACTTCAGCGGCGCATTCAACCAAGCCAAGACACGGCAGGAGTTTATGAACCTTATAGGATGCAAATAAAGAAACAATAACCCAAAATACCAAAAAGTAATATGGACAACGGAATTCAATCAACCGCTAAGAGCGAATATCACAAGGATACGCTCGGCTCACAGTTTTTGAAAAGCTGCCTGGGTAAGATTATCATCCTGGTGGCCTTAATCGTCATTGTGCTGGTAGTGGCGAAACAGTCAGTGCCTTCTGACGAGGAAATGAAATTCGGCACCCTCGACGGTGTATGCCAATGTATCGAAAAAAGCCACGGCGTGCCAGGCGACAAATCGGACGACATTGTGCGCAACGGCATCGCCACATTCAGCCATGAAGCTGACTCGTTAAGGAAGGACACCATACTTGCGGATTTCCACAAGTTCAACAGGGTGGAGATTTATCATCACACATTCTTCTCCACTGCATACGTAATCAGCAACTTCAACTCAACCGGTGCGAGGGCTGCCATAGGTGTTTTCGGTATGGTGATACCTACAGTGAACTTTGGAGACTTTGTACTGCGAAACGGACCTATCCGCAAGGAATACAACCAAAAGATAATCCGACAGACAATATCATCTGACACTTATATGGGCGACAATCCCGACCTGGGCAATACGTTTGACACGTATGACGGCGGGGGAAGCGCGAGGTGATTTTTTAATTGAAAATTAAAAATTAAAAAATTAAAGAATTAAAGAATTAAAGAAGGGAAATTATCGGCGGTTTTTGAAGAAAGTCTTCATCAGCTCGGAGCAATCGGCTTCGAGAATGCCGTCGATGATTTCAGCCTTGGGGTGCATGGCATTTGGAGCAAATCGGCGGAAACCACGCTTTTCGTCGGCTGCGCCATAGACGATGCGGGGTATTTGCGCCCAACCTATAGCTCCGGCACACATTACACACGGCTCAACTGTGACATAGAGAGTGCAGTCGGTGAGATACTTGCCGCCAAGGGTGTTGGCAGCTGATGTAATCGCCTGCATCTCGGCATGTGCGGTGACATCACACAGGGTCTCCGTGAGGTTGTGGGCACGGGAGATAATCCTGTCACGACACACCACTATGGCTCCCACGGGTATCTCGCCCGCACGGTAAGCCTCCTGCGCCTCAGCAAGTGCCTTGCGCATGTAATTTTCGTCTTTTTTAATCTTATCTTGCTGTTCCATGGCTGCAAAGGTAATAAATAAAATTGAATAAACAAAGAAATTAATGGAAAAAGACCAAGATCATTTCAGTTATTTCATTGACAGTGTAGAGGTAACTGACTCCACCAACAACCACATCCGCCACGTGCCACTGCCTCCCGGTGTTGACTTTTTGATATTAACGACCAACTATCAGACGGCAGGCAAGGGCCAGGGCACCAACAAGTGGGAAAGCGAAAAGGGAAAGAACTTGCTATTCAGTATCAAGTGTATGCCGTGGCAGGTGAAGGCCTCCGAACAATTCATATTGATGCAAGCCGTGTCATTGGCTATTTGCAAGGCTATAAGAAATATTTTGAACAACAAGAAGGACATAAAGATTAAATGGCCTAACGATATTTACTACAAGGACAAGAAACTATGCGGAACGCTGTCGGAATGTACATTGAGATTCGGCCATGTGCATGAGTTTATTGCGGGCGTAGGACTTAACGTCAACCAGTTGTTGTTCGCGAGTGACGCTCCCAATCCTGTATCCATGGCAGCCATAAAACGCCGTCAGTTTGACAGGGAAAAAGTGCTTGAGGCTATTATCAATGAGTTATCGCGCTGGTTCCAGTTTTTATGTATTGACTGGGGACACATGATGGTTGATGATCAGTATAATGATTGCTTGTATCGCAAAGAGGGCTTTCATGAATACATTGATGCCAACGGGGTATTCAGGGCGAAGTTCCATATTATCCGCTCCAACGGTCACATTGTGCTTGAACGCACCGATGGCACGCTCTCTGAGTATGAGTTCAAAGAGGTGAAATTTGTTATTAATTAGAAATTAGAAGTTAGAAATTGGGAATTATTTATCTTCTATGAAATCTACGTACTCGCCCTCATCGTCGGAGATAATCTGACGATTGACAGTGTTTGGGTCGCGGGTATCGACAATGATTTCAGGTTCTGGCGAGAATGATGAACGCTGACTTGACTGTTGATAGCTCTGAGATTCCTGAGACTGCTGATACTCCTGCGACTGGTTTTGCCGTGCTCCTCCCGCATGATGAGGACTAGCCGTACGTCGGAAACTATACTGATTGGAACGGCGACGGAAGGTCTCCTCAGCATTGGCATAGTCATCCTCGCCATTCATTCTCTGACGGAAACGACGGAAAATTGACACTACATAGTTGACTGCCAGCATCAAAACGAGCGCACCAACTAAAAAAGCCACCAAAATGATAATTAACAATACTTTAAGCATTGCGTTTTGAAGTTAAAATTGATAATATGATATACCATGCTATAACCACCGAGATGCCTGTAATGTCGAAGATGAGCAGTATCGGCAGACAGGTGATAAGGAATACATACTTGACTTTGTTCTCACTCCATCCCCAATGCTTAAACTTAAGGGCGAACATAGGTATTTCGGCAACAAGAAGCCAACTGCTGACAAAAACCATTGCCAACAGGACAAGAGCAGCATAAGGCAGGCAGCACAAACTGTCACAGGTGCCCACGATGAGCGCGCCCCACAAAAGGGCATTGGCAGGTGTGGGCAATCCAATGAACGATGTTGTCTGACGCTCGTCAAGATTAAACTTGGCAAGGCGAATGGCTGAAAAAGCCGCCATCACGAATGCTAAATAAGGCAGAAAAGTAGCTACTGAGGATAATGCCTCAGGATATTCCATCGTATATAATACGCTGAAAATCATCGATGAGGGTGCAACTCCAAAGGTGACATCGTCGGCAAGCGAGTCAAGTTCCTTGCCTATAGGAGACGAAACTCCCAAAAGACGGGCACTCATACCGTCGAAGAAGTCAAAAACAGCACCTAAGACAATAAAAGCCAATGCCATACTGTAATTGGCGGACAGCGCAAATACAATGGCGATACATCCCGAAATCAGATTGCAGGATGTCAAAGTATTGGGTATATGTTTGGTCAGTAAATTAGCCATAAAAATTTTTCAATTTTTCAATTTGGCAATCACCGTCAGGTCGCCGGTAGTTGCCTGTCCCATCTTGACGCACACCTCAGAGCCAACGGGCAGATATACATCCACGCGCGAACCTAATTTAATAAATCCAAGGTGCTCGTCGATATAGCACTCCTCGCCTTCCTTGGCATAAGTGACAATACGACGGGCCATGGCACCTGCAATCTGTCGGCAGAGCACATCAGTGCCCTCGGGAGTGGTGATGAGCACATCGGCGTGCTCGTTCTCCTCGCTTGCCTTGGGCAGCCATGCCTTGTGGTAATTACCGTCCTTGTGAACAACACTCTTCACCTTGCCGTCAACCGGGAACCAGTTTGCATGAACGTTGAAGAGGCTCATGAATATGGAAATCATAAGTCGCTTCTCATGGAAATACTCGTTTTCCATAACCTCCTCTATAACTACAATCCTGCCATCGGCAGGAGCCACCACCACACGCTCGGTGTCACCCTCGAAATATCGGATTGGGCAACGGTAAAAATTCAACACAACAAGCCATGCCGCTCCGAAGATTACGGTAAATGACCAGAACGGAATCTTGTTATCTATGTAGTGATAGAGCAAAAACGCTACTAATCCAATTGCCAACACACTGTATATCAGAGTATCGGTGCCTTCGCGATGAATGCGGATTTTCTTGAGTTTCTTTATTCTTCTTCCCATGGGTATCTATAAGGATTGATTTAAATCTCTGCAAAGGTAGCACTTTTTTTGCGAATAAACAAACTTTTTGCCAATTTCTTTTGGTTATTTCGCAAATTTGCCGTAACTTTACACTCGATTTCACATAAAACGGTAAAAAATATGCAAGATTTCGTACATCTACATGTACATACATACTACTCCATACTCGACGGACAGTCGAGCATTTCGAAGCTCGTTGACAAGGCTATTGCCAACGGCATGAAGGGTATGGCCATAACCGACCACGGCGACATGTTCGGCATCAAGGAATTCTTCGACTGCTGTAATGGCATTAACGGGAAGAGGGCAAAAGAAGGGCTTGAACCTTTCAAGCCCATCTTCGGATGCGAGATGTATGTGGCGCGCCACCGCAAGGAGGACAAGGTGAGTGAACACGGCGACCGCAGCGGTTACCACCTCATCGTGCTTGCCAAGAACTACAAGGGCTACAAGAACCTGATAAAGTTGGTGTCCAACTCGTGGGTGGATGGTTTCTATGGCCGTCCTCGTACTGACCGTGCCGACCTCGAACGTTACCATGAGGACCTCATCGTGTGCTCTGCCTGCATCGGTGGCGAGGTGCCCAAGAAGATTCTCAACGACGACATCGAGGGAGCACGCGAGGCGGTGGAGTGGTATCACAACCTCTTCGGCGACGACTATTACCTGGAAATACAGCGTCACGAGGTGAAGGACCCAAGCATCAGGGCTAACCGCGAGACATACCCGCTGCAGCAGAAGGCCAACAAGGTGATACTGGAGTTGGCGAAGGAATACGGCATAAAGGTGATTTGCACCAACGATGCCCACTTTGTCAACCAGGAGAACGCCGAGGCTCACGACCACCTGCTCTGCCTTTCCACGGGCAAAGACCTGGATGACCCCACACGTATGCTATACACCAAGCAGGAATGGTTTAAGACGCGGGAGGAGATGAACGACATTTTCGCAGACATACCCGAGGCCCTCACCAATACACTCGAGATACTCGACAAGGTGGAGACATACGACATAGAGCATGCGCCAATCATGCCCTTCTTCCCCATCCCCGAGGAGTTCGGCACGGAGGAGGAATGGCGTCAGAAGTTCACGCCGGAGCAACTGTTCGAGGAGTTCACCAGCGACGAGAACGGCAAGAACCCAATGCCGCGCGAGGAGGGCGAGAAAAAAATCAAGAAACTTGGCGGAATAGACAAGCTATACCGCATAAAATTTGAGGCTGACTACCTCTCGAAACTGGCATACGAGGGAGCGGAGAAGCTCTACCCCACCCCACTGACCGACGAGGTGAGGGAGCGAATCAACTTCGAGCTTCACATTATGAAGACCATGGGATTCCCGGGATACTTCCTCATCGTGCAGGACTTCATCAACTCGGCACAACAGGAATTAGGGGTTATGGTAGGTCCGGGACGTGGCTCGGCTGCGGGTTCTGTGGTGGCATACTGCCTGGGTATCACCAAGATAGACCCCATCAAGTATGACCTCCTGTTTGAGCGTTTCCTCAACCCCGACCGTATCTCACTGCCCGATATCGACACCGACTTCGACGACGACGGACGCGGCAAGGTACTGGAATGGGTGGAGGACAAATACGGGCATGAGAACTGCGCACACATTATTACATATGGTACGATGGCAACCAAGAACTCCATCAAGGACGTGGCGCGAGTGGAGAAACTGCCGCTCGACAAGGCCAACGCCCTGTGCAAGCTCATACCCGACAAACTGCCCGACGGACTGAAGATGAACCTTGGCAATGCCATCAAGTGCATACCCGAACTGAGGGAGGCAGAGGCAAGCCAAGACCCCAAGCTGCGCAACACGATGGAATATGCCAAGATGCTGGAGGGAACGGTAAGAGGTACGGGCATACACGCCTGCGGATTCATCATCTGCCGTGACCCTATCAGCGACTGGGTGCCGGTGTCGGTGGCTGAGGACAAGGCCGACCCCGGACACAAGCTGCGCTGTACGCAGTATGACGGACACGTGATTGAATCGACTGGTCTCATCAAGATGGACTTCTTGGGTCTTAAGACCCTGTCAATCCTCAAGGAAGCTGTAGAGAACATCCGCATCACCACGGGCAAGGTTATCGACCTCGACACCATCCCCATTGATGACGCCGACACCTACCGCCTGTATGCCGAGGGACGCACCATAGGCACATTCCAGTTTGAGTCGCCCGGTATGCAGAAATACCTGCGCGAACTGCAACCTACCGTGTTTGAGGACATCATAGCCATGAATGCCCTCTATCGCCCGGGACCTATGGATTACATCCCCTCGTTCATCGCCCGCAAGAACGGACGCGAGGAAATCAAATACGACATCCCCTGCATGGAGAAATACCTGAAGGACACTTATGGCATCACGGTGTATCAGGAGCAGGTGATGCTTCTGTCGCGACAATTGGCCGACTTCACCCGAGGCGAGAGCGACGCTCTGCGCAAGGCGATGGGTAAGAAGAAGAAGGCTATCGTTGACGCGATGAAACCGAAATTCATCGAGGGTGGAAAGAAAAACGGACACGACCCCGCAGTGCTCGAAAAGATATGGGGCGACTGGGAGAAGTTTGCGTCATACGCCTTCAACAAGAGTCATGCCACATGCTACTCGTGGGTGGCTTACCAGACGGCTTATCTGAAAGCGCATCACCCTGCTGAATATATGGCAGCCGTGATGAGCCGCAACTTGGACAACATCACTGAAATCACCAAGCTGATGGACGAATGTCGCGCCATGGGCATTCCCACTCTTGGTCCTGACGTCAACGAGAGTTGGCAGAAATTCTCAGCCAATCACCACGGCGAGATTCGATTCGGCATATCAGCCATCAAGGGTGTGGGCGGTGCTGCAGGCGATGTCATCATCGGGGAAAGGGAGAAGAACGGCCCATACAAGAATATCTTCGACTTCATACAGCGCGTGAGCCTGTCGGCATGTAACCGCAAGTGCGTGGAGTCACTTGTGCTCAGCGGTGCATTCGACAGTTTCGGCACATTGAAGCGCGAGGACTTCTTCGCCAAAAATGCCAAGGGCGAGACATTTATAGAGACACTCGTGAGATACGGTCAGCTCTACCAAAACGAGATGGCCCAGGCAAGAAACTCACTCTTTGGCGGTGACAACGCTGTGGAGATAGCCACGCCACCCATCATCAAAGGCGAGCAATGGAGCGACATCGAACGCCTCAACCGCGAGCGCGAACTGGTGGGCATCTATCTCTCTGCGCATCCACTGGATGAATACCGCATAGTGTTGGACAACCTATGCAATACCAACTGCACGGAACTGGCTGACATATCGTCGCTATCCGACCGTGAGGACGTTATCATAGGAGGTATCGTGACTGGTATCAAGCAGAAATACACCAAGACAGGAAAGCCTTGCGGATTTGTAACCATTGAGGATTACGAGGGTCCCGGCGAGCTGGCTTTCTTCGGTGAAGATTGGGGAAGATGGAACGGTATGCTTCTCGAAGGCTCATCTGTATATATCACTGCAAAGTGTATGCCCAGATTCCGCGACAGCAGCCTCTACGACCTTAAGGTGCAGAATATCGAATACCTACAGACGGTGAAGGAACGTTCAATCGACCGCATCACCATCACCATCAGCACCGAAGACATCAACACACAGATAGTGGAGGAGCTGAACCAGCTCATCAACGAGCATCCGGGAAAGACAAAACTGTTCTTCCAACTGCTCGACCGCAAGGGTGGAAACCATGTTCTTCTGCGCAGCCGTACCAAGGAGATAGACGTGCGCCACGATCTCATCAGCTATATAGAGAATCACGAATCAATAGATTACAAAATCAATTAATGTATAATTAATGTAAGAAAAAAAAATTATGGAAGTAAAAGTTACAAATGAAAATTACGAGAGCTTGAAGAATGGCGAACTGCCATTGGTTATTGACTTCTGGGCAACTTGGTGTGGTCCATGCCGTATGGTAGCCCCCATCGTTGAGGAACTCGCCAAGGAGTACGACGGTCAGGTGACCATCGGAAAATGCGATGTTGAGGAGGCTGACGAGATAGCCGCAGAGTTCGGCATCCGCAATATCCCGACCATCGTGTTCATGAAGGACGGCAAGGTTCAGGACAAGATTGTCGGTGCTGCCTCAAAGAGCAAGATTGAGGAGAAAATCAAGGCACTGCTTTAATACTCTTGTCGAATTACACGCAGACAGCCGTAAGCAGTATTATCTGTTACGGCTGTCTGTTTTGTATCCTTTATTACTTAAGAAATGACAGGAGAGAACGATATTAAGCGGGAGCTATCAGGGGTTTCCTCAATGGTCACCTTTACGGTATCCTCGGGCAACACTTCCTCGCATAACTCCGGCCACTCGATGAAACAGAGGGCACCACTGTAAAAGTAATCCTCGAAGCCCATGTCGTAAACCTCCTCAATCTTCTTGACACGATAAAAGTCGAAATGATATATAAGCTCGCCCGACGTTTCGGAACGATACTCATTGACGATAGCAAAAGTTGGGGAAGTGATTACGTCTTCCACGCCCAGTTCCTCACACACCGCCTTGATAAAGGTGGTTTTGCCCGCACCCATCTTGCCATAAAAGGCAAACACGGTGCTCTCGCCGATATTGGCGACAAACTCCCTTGCCGCCTCACGTATTTTTTCCAAATTTTCAATCCTTATTTCCATAATATGTATATATTTTGTTTAGTATGGGGCGGTCTTACACGAGGTAAGACCCT